>CAZBEA010000007.1:10476-29275 GCA_964490835.1 uncultured Gammaproteobacteria bacterium | reverse complement strand
ATTCCCCAGCCTGAAAAAACGATCAAAAACAAGATAGAAAAGAATCCAACCCAAATATATTCCCACAATACTCCTTTAAATAATCGTTTTTCAAACCACACCTGGGACACTCCAATATAGGTATAAAACATTCCGGTTATAAATAGCGTATAAATTGCGGGTTGTACCGGCCATAGGATAAGCGCCCATGCCAGCTGAAAAATCATCAACGCACAAACGAGCCCATGAAGAAATACGTCTCTTTGACTTGCTCCATCGATTGTACGAATCCATAACGACTGGAATCCCAGCAAAAATGCGATCAACCCTACTAAAAACGGTGTTATATAAAACGGAAGCCTCAGAGAAAAAATGGTATTTGTAAGGAAAAACAAAATGATAATCGTAATTACAAACGAAACAATTCGAGCACTTCGTACCAAATTAATAGTTCGGAGCGTTGAAACGGCAAAAATATTTTGGGTCAGAAGCAGCGAGTACAAACCAAAAGAATAAAAGAATGTAATCAAAATTCGTGAAATCATCCGCTGAGGAACAACCGAGTAAAAAAGCCCACACGATAGTGTATAAAAAAACGGTAAAATAAGAATCGGCACAGCCGACCATCCTCTCATATCTCGCCTCAAGATGAAAAATAATAATACGTCGGTTATTATTGCAAGTCCTAATGAAATTATTACAGTATATATTCCCGTGAAGAATTCGGATACAAATATTCCGGCAGATAAAAGCAATACTAAAGCTACAAACTTTTGTCTTTTTGAAAAAGAAAATTTTGATCCACCCTCTTCTTGTGCCATACGTTGATCAGTCTATTATACCAATTTAGCCGATAAAAAATAGAATATCGAGCCTGAAAGGAATATTGAAAGAATAAATGAGTAATTTTTTTACTCTTTATGAGAGATTATGCGATACTTTCTGAACATCGTCTAACTCCTCCAGCTTTTCTGCAATAGAGAAAATTTTTTCTTGATCAACTTCCGGTAATTCTATGGATGTTTTGGGTTTATATACGATCTCTGCACTCTCTATAAGAAATTGCTTTTCTTCAAGTTGCTTTTTTATATCAAAAAGATTTGAAGGTGAAACGTATACAAAAAAGACTTGATCATCATCCTCTATGTCGTCCACACCGAGCTCAAGACATACGGAAAATACCTCATCAAAGGATTTGGGTCCCTTTTGAACAACGATCTCACCCACTTTATCAAAAAGGTAGCTGACTGATCCCGGCTCACCCAAATTCCCCCCATTCTTGCTGATAATATTTCTCACTTCGGAAAATGTTCTCTGCCTATTATCCGTTACGGTTTCAATAATAAATGCGACTCCTCCCGGACCAAAACCTTCGTACATAATTTCCTCAACTACTCCTTCCCCCTTCCCTTCGGCTCTTTTTATTGCCCTGTCAATGTTGTCCTTGGGCATATTCGCCTCCCTGGCCTTTTCTATCGCAAGCCTCAGCTTGAAATTACTATTAGGGTCGGTTACTCCCGCGCCTTGTCTCACGGCAATTGTTATAGCGTTGGAAATTTTTGTGAATGCTTGACCCCGCTTCGCATCGGCAACTCCCTTTTGCCTTTTGATTGTCGACCATTTACTATGTCCGCTCATAAAAATGAATTATACGGTATTGGTCTTGACATTTTCAAGAAAAATATATTACAATTTTTGCATTCGTTTTTACACTAAGGAATGAACAATACCCCCTTAAAAGACCAAGCAATTGCATACGCACTAGAAAATAATTGGATTGAAGCAATTAAGATAAATCAACAAATTCTTCAAGAAAAGCCTAATGATATTGATACGCTTAATAGACTTGCATTTTCGTATCTGCAAAAAGGAGACCGTCAGGAAGCCGAAAATACGTACAATTTGGTAATTGAAATCGACCCGACCAATCCGATTGCGGTTAAAAACCTCAAGAGGATGAATTCGCCTCACGTAGCAAATTCCGATAGTCACGCTTCCAACGGTGTGCATATGCGAAGCGATTTCTTCATCGAAGAAGCAGGAAAAACAAAAAATGTTGAATTGAAAAATCTGTCAGATTTTAAAAGTATTTCGTTTCTTCAACCCGGTGATCCGGTAATTTTGGCAATAAAACGTTCTAAGATTTTTGCACTCACGCGTGAAAAAAAATTCATTGGAATGCTGCCGGATTCAATAGGACTACGATTGGTAAAACTCATGGGTGGTGGAAATGAATACCAAGCCTGTATCAAAGCAATTTCCGAAAAAAGCGTGACTGTCTTTATAAAAGAAGTTAAATGCGCAAAAAAATTCCAGAATCAACCTTCTTTTGTGACATTCAACGTCAAATAATCAGTCTCTTCTTTCTAAATCCCTTCTAAAGGAAATAACAGTCCACAGAATCGCCACAATCAAAACACATCCGACAAAAATCCAAAATCCCATATTTTAAAAATTATATCAAAGATCTTTAAACGCATTTCTTCCTATAATCACTTTCACATCCTCCAATCTATTCTTTTCGATAATCTTTGGCTCTACCCCAAATAGATATGAGAACAAAAATGACTCTTTCGTCGAACTCATTTCAACACTCGTATTGTCTTGTAGCTCGTCTGAATCGACTGAGATAACGTAGTATCCAGTCATCTCGAGAATATCCGCGATTCTTCTTGCAGCCCCACCCACTCCCGATGTGTTAATGATGCTTATGCTTAGCTTTTGATTTACTATACTATCACTTCGGAATAATTCAGACAGTTCATCCGGATTAACTGTCTTATTTTGAAGATCTTGTATGTGAACTTTCTTTTCTACAATTTCTTCCGGATTTATTTTTTTGAGAGCAAGGTACATAAATAAGTAATCAATATCCCCAATTCTTTGAGATCCAACCTCTTTCTTCCCGAAAACATGAGCCAATATGTTAGGAAGAATTAAAATATCGGAGCTTTTTTTATTTACCTCAATGGAAGCCGATAACGGAATGCCGAGAATAAAACTTTTTTCGAATAGAGATTTATTTTTTAACAGTTCATTCGTATTCTCAATATGCAACTTGGAAATTTTAATTTGAGAATCATTTTTTGTAAACGATATAACTTCGGTTGTGTTTTGTCCTACCATTGCGACCGCATAGAATCGCTCGTCGAATGTTTTGTTCTTCAGCAATTGATATACTCTGCTGATCATTGTCCCTAAAGTTAAAAGGAGAAAAACTACCAAAAAAATTTTCAAATATACAAAAGATGGATTTTGGGAATTACCTTTCATGGGAATCATTAATTATGCAAGCTCTTTCAGATCGCGGTTTTTGAGTTTCGACAATCTTCCCAATTCACCTGATCCTAAAATTTCTGCAATATATTTTCCGCTTGAATGACGAGGAATAACAACGTAACTTGCACCTTTCTTATATAATTCCTTTGCATCATAACCGTCCCGAGCAAGACAGATAAATTGTGCGTTTTGGTTAACTTCTGCCAGCCCTTTGATTACTGCTTCGTTATCTTCTCTATCTACATTCGATGATACAACAAGGTCGCATGTATCAAATTGCGCTTTATCCTGAATTTCCGGGTCGGAGATATCACCGAATAATACATTTATTCCATTTTGCTCCATTTTTTTAACTACGTCAGGGTCGAAGTCTACAACGAGAAAATCCCGATCCAGCTCTTGAAGTTTTTCAATAATCACCTCTCCGCCTCTGTGGGCACCAATTAAAACAATATGGTGTTCAAGATTTTTCTTTTCCGAAGGCAGTGAATGAGCCGATCTCTTGTCAAAAAGCGTTATTCTTGGACCTAGCTTTTTATACAATTTGTTTGCATTCATGATCATATATGTTGAGGTCGAAAAAGTAATAATCCCAATGAGCGCCATGAGGGAGATGACTTCGTTTTCGATATGCGTCAGTTTGTTTCCCAAGAAAACAAGAATGAGGCTAAATTCCGAGATCTGAGCAACCGCAGTTCCAACTAAAAATCCAATTTTTTTGTGAAATCCCATAATTCCCAGAACAATAATGACGATTAAAGGATTTCCGATAAGAACAAAAAGAGATAAAATCATTGCTTGAATCCAAATAGAACCGATATTTGAAAGGTCCATCTGAGCTCCTAAGAAGACAAAAAACAGCGTTATAAAAAAATCTCTCAATGGTCGGATTCTAGCAAAAATATGATAATTTTCAGATGAATTTGCCAATGCGAGCCCTGCCAGAAGACCACCAATCTCTATAGAAAACCCGATAAGAGGCGATGAAACAAACGCAGACACAAACAATGCGAAGGCAATCGTGAATATAAAAAGAGCCTCATGCGATGCTGCGATAAATGCAATGATACGCGGAAGGATGTATTTACTTGCAAGAATTGTGACCGTGAATAACGCTATGGCTTTTACGAGTACCAGTAAGAATGAAATGGGAGAAAATTCTGATGACTGGCCCAAACTGGAAAGCAAAATAAGAATCAAAATTGCGGTGAAATCTTGAACCAATAAAATTCCAACGGATATTTTCCCATATAGACTATTCTGATCTTTCTTGTCGGATAGTAATTTTACGATAATGACTGTGCTTGAAAACGTCATCGCAATTGAAATATATAGCGACTCGACAACAGAAAATCCTAGGATCTTTGTAATTCCAAATCCAATAATGCTCGTGAAAATTATTTGTCCAAGCCCGGCGATGGCAGCGACTTTCCCAACGGATTTTAGCTCAGATATTTTGAGCTCTAGCCCGAGCATGAAGAGAAGAAACGTAATTCCAAATTCCCCTAAAGTTTTAAGAATTTCCGTATTTGCGACATGAAAAAAGTTGAGCGCCCCCAACAGAATTCCTGCAGTGATATAGGCAAGAATTGGGGGCTGTCGAAGAATTCTGAATAGTATTGCCAAAATTGCTGCTACCGAGACAATAATAGTCAATTCCGTAAAAACAGAATGCATATAAAATCTAGTCTAGAGGAAGAGCAAAATATATTCAACTGGAGATCACGGAGTAGTTAGTTTGTGGCCTCAAGGCTTTCCAAAAATGTTCGAAGAACTTCCGGAAGCGGAGATTCAAAAGTTCTGGGCGAATTTTCTCCGGGAGGGGTAAGTGTTAATCTTACGGCGTGGAGAAAATGCCTGGGAAGTAGTTTTCGGTCTGCTTTGGCTTGTTTGCGACCGGCATACAATTCATCGGAAAATAATGGGAATCCTAAATGCTGCATGTGAACCCGAATTTGATGAGTACGGCCTGTTTTGGGGTACATTTCAACGAGTGTAAGGGGATTTCTCTTCTTTCCTTCACTCTGCAGAAAATATCGTATAACTTTATAGAATGTTTGAGCCTCACGACCTCCTACCAAAACTCCGAATCGCATACGATTCCATGGAAGGCGTCCAATCGGAACGTTTATTTCCCCTTCCCTTGGTGCAACTCTTCCATGAACCAATGTGAGGTATGTTTTTTGGGTAAGACCGCTTTTAAATTGATTTTTCAGGTGTTCGAATGCTTGTGGTGTCTTGGCCAAAACCAGAATGCCTGAAGTTTCTTTATCAAGCCTGTGAACAATCCCTCCTCGCAAAAAAAATTCTTTTTCCAATTCGTCCTGTGTGCTTGATAGCTCGTTAAGAATTTTTTTGTTCACACCCTGCTCTAACCACTCTTGAACGGTCAGTGTTTTTTGCGTGTCCGCTTTATTTACAACCATCCCTGCAGGCTTGTCCACTATGAGAAACTGATCATTTTCAAAAAGAATTTTAATTGAACTATTTTCCATGACGCAGTTTTAACATATGCCGTTCATTAAAAATAAAAAATACGACTGAAGAAACCAAAACTCCCATCGAAAGCAGGGCTGAGAGCGAAAATCTCCAAATAATTACGGGTGAGGAGGAAATCATAGCGATATATAGGCAAAGGCCCGAAACGAATAAAAGTGTTAATGCCGAAATACTACCGTCTCGCAATTTGTATTCCTTGTGGACTTTTAAAAATAACAGGAAAGCAACCAATAAAATTGGCACTAAAATTCCTATGAGAATAGTTTTATAGTTTGATGCCGGGGTAATAAATACACTGAAAAGAAATATTGGAAAAAACGATATAGAATACATATCAAACATACGCTTGAACGCGCTTTTTCCGCGAAATAGTAAAAATACCCCCACGTTAAACCCAATTATTGCTCCTATGAATGAAAAACCGCCGAACTTCAGAATATAAAAAAACCTAAGGATATGTACAATCTCGATATTCCTCGTATCAAACACATAAAAAAGCCTCCCGCAAATAAATGAAACCACAAGTGCAAGAATTGCCAAATCAAACATTTGGAATGGTGAAATATTTTTTCGGATCAATACGAAATCGTCTTTTGAGAGGCTGTGGAGAATAAAAAATGAGATAAATACCGCAATAAGTAGAATAATATAGTGCATGATGGGTCCTATGCTCTTTTTGTGTAGCTCCCGTCCCTGGTATCAACAACTATACTATCACCCTCCTCTATAAAAAGAGGAACACGTACCTTCACTCCGTTTTCGAGTGTCGCGTCTTTATACACATTACTTGCGCTGTTACCTTTGAGGTTTGGTGCCGTCTCTGTCACTTTCACGGTAACTTTTGGAGGAAGTTGAAGAGCCAATGGCTCTTCTTGGTAAAACTGAATAATTGCTGTATTCCCTTCGATGAGGTATTCGTGTCCGGGAAGTTGTTTGAGAGGAATTGCGAGCTGTTCAAACGAATTTGGATCCATAAACGTTGCTTCGCTGGAATCTTTATATAGGAATTGCATTTCGCGATTTTGGACTTGAACGTCTCGGACCATGGCGCCGGAGATAAAGCTTTTTTCCAAGATAGCCCCACTTCTAAGGTTTCGAACTTTAACTTTAATGTTGGCCGATCCACGACCCATTTTTATATGTTCGTATGACACGACCTGAAGCAGTTCGCTTCCCTCTTCGTACAAAGTTCCCGCGCGAAGTTCTGTTACGGAAATCATTTTTTCCCCTTTCTTTTTACGCGCATAAGTCCCGAAGTTGGGATTGATTCCACACCGCGCTGCTCCAACTCATCAAGAAATATATTTGCACCAATAGAATCTGCTGCCATATGCCCACAATCGACAACATTAATGTGTAATTTTCGTAATTCTTTTAATGCATCAGCCGGAACATGCATTTCAACTATTGTTCCGACTCCGGCTTTTGCCAATTCCATATATAATTCCTTCGACGGATTGGTTCCACCGGTGAAATTAACGACTACCTTACCGGCTCTACTTTTTTCACTCCCCGATGCAATTGAAGGCCCATTCTTAACCTTTGAAGACTCGATGAACTCGGGAATTTCAGAGACTATCTCCAAAACTTCTCCAACGGTTCGATATTTTTTCTTATTAACAAGATTGCTTAAGAAATCATGCCCAATATTATCCCAAATGGTATGAAGAATCAGCAGTGGCATATCAAGTAGCCTTGCTGTGTCTACGGTTTGAAACAAATTGAGCGGCGACATATATTCTGCAACTTCTTTTTTACGTGCCTCAAACAACCCGTGGGCGACGTTTGCGGGGACGCCTGCATTTTCATACATATCTACCTGAACATCCATAACCTCATGCATTCCTGCAAGTCCGTGTCCGACAGGATGATGGCCAATCACCATGTCAACACTCCTACCCTTTTCGCGTAATCTATCGGCCAGTAAAATTTCTGCCGGATTTGCATCGATGCCTGCCGTCACAACGTTTACTTTTTTCTTTGGGTCGCCGAACATGAGTCTAGAATCGGAGTACGGGTTGGTAAAACTTTCCGTGTCATAATATTTTTTTTGTTTGGGGCTCATTTCCTTGTATTCTTTCTCCCATGACTTCATGAGCGCAAGAACTTCTTTTGCTCCACGAGGATCGGATTTAATTCCCATGTCGATTGCGAGTTCGTATATTTCTTGAATGGTCATCATAAAAAAATGTCCGAGGTTGCCCGGAACACATTCTGAGTATATAATAATAAAGCTAAAATTTCAAATTCGGGCGAGTGCTGGAATGGTATACAGGTTAGTCTCAAAAACTAATGGGGGCAACTCCATGAGGGTTCGAGTCCCTCCTCGCCCACACTATGAAGTTACTTGATAGTAACCCTGCAATTCGGAATCCAGGCCTTTTGCGATCTCATAACACAAAGCATCGGTGAATTCTTGCCTGTCAATGACCTGAAGTCTTCCTCCGTTTATTTCAACAAGACCTTTTTTGGTAAAAAAATCATCATCTAATGGCTCACCAACCGATGCTCGTATCGGGCGCGGGACCCCGAACCACCCGGGGTCAACCTTCAAATATTCTTTCATTCCAATTCTCACTTTTGCCCCTCTTTTTACGTCCTGCGTCCGGGGTTCGAGAACGTCACTAAATCCGTTAATTGATATCGGCACAAAGGAAATTCTTCGCCCGGACTTGTGAGCACGATCGTACAATTGCGCAAGAATTGGGCTTTTGACTTGAAGCATTCCAATTCTCGTATTATTTTTCAAATCAAACACACCCCCTTCAGTTGTTGTTTCGGGAAATACCATAAACATCGCATCTTCTTCCAACGTAGCAAATAGTGCTTCCCTATTCTCGTATGTCTCGTGAAATAACTTTTGCAGGTGGGCTCTTTCCATTTCACCTTCTTTTACTTTTTTCTTCATCTTTTCCATGTCGCGCTCGACCAGAAAAGGAACTTGATGAATTCCCTGAGGTGATCGCACTGCCTCATAATTTTGCGAAAAACTAACAAGACCCGCATCTTGCCCATTATCCGATAGAGTTCTTGAGACGGCTATGTATGTGTTGGCAGGCCTTGGCTCAAGCCCCCAAATAGCCGAGTCGAAAACACCGATATTTGCATGATGAGTATGATTGGCAAAAAAGACCAAATACTCTCCGCTTCGAACTTTATCTGACGCAATTCTCAAATTGGCAAATGATTCTTTCGTGAATTGAGTCAACACATTCAGTCTCTCGAGATTCTTTATCACTCCCTTTTGCGATTGCTCCGTTACGTGATCAGCGTGCATGCCATAAAATTTTCTTTCACTGCTCATCGAGGAATTATATCATCCTCGTAAATGGTGTAAAATATCTCTTGATGCAAATCAATATCAAACGCTATGCTTTTTATCTAATACGATGGCAACTGTCTACTCCTCTTCTTGCGCCGATTGTCGCATACTTTAAGGGCTCTTCATCGATTTTTGGTACTCGTGAAGATTGGATTGCTGCGACAATTGCCAATTTCATCGGGGGACTCATTTTTTATTGGGTGGACCGTTTTATATTTACCTCAGAAACTCTCTCCGCCGCGTGGGAAATTAGGGATAACGTAAGGTGTCAGGATTGTGGAAAGCTTTGTCGTGGATACAGACTTGTAAAAACTGATAACTACGATCGAACAGAAGACAGATACCCCGAATTCAGATGTGAAGAGCATTCGGCGAAAAAAACGAAAACTCTCAGACGAAGAGGAATTAGAGTCTAGTGTTGTGGACCTAGCCAGAATCGAACTGGCGTCTGGGCAATGCGAATGCCCTGTTCTACCACTGAACCATAGGCCCCCTTTAGTCTTTCCTATAACCCATTTTTTGAAGTGCTTTTAAGAGTTTGTGTACTGGTAAACCAACAATTGTCGATGAATGACCCGATATTTTCTCAATGAACACCTGAGCAACTCCTTGCGAGGCGTACGACCCTGCTTTTCCCATTGGCTCACCGGTTTTAATATAATCTCTTATCTCCAAGTCAGTCATTTTTCTAAATGTAATCGAGGCAATATCCGAATCCACGGTATAGTCATCTGTGTCAGTATCGAAGATAGCAAATCCGGTGACAATTTTATGAGTGCGTCCTTGTAATCGCTTTAACATCCGGTATGCATCTTCTTCGTCTGCTGGCTTTCCTAATATATCTTTTCCATCTATCACCATTGTATCTGCTCCGATTACTAATGCATTTTTCTCATGGGATGCGACATCTCGAGCTTTAAGGGTCGCAAGAAATCGGACCAATTCCTCTGGTGCGAGTCGCAGAGAATGATCTTCCTCATAGCCGCTTGGAATGATTTCATAAGAAATATTGATAGCATCGAGTAATTGTTTGCGGCCTAAAGATGCCGATGCAAGAATAATTCGTTTTTTCATTTCATTATTATATATAATTCTTTTGTCCCGGGTATCTTATAAAATTATTACGTATAATTGATCTATGAAAAAAATTGTCCTCGCTGCAGTTGGCCCGATGGCTGCCGGAAAAGGCACACTCATCGAAATCCTTAAGAAAAAGGGATTTGAATCATCATCTACATCCGATAGAATCCGCGAGGAAATTAGAAGTCGAGGTCTTGAAATTACACGCCAATCGCTTACTGAAATAGGAAACGAGTTAAGAACCTCATTTGGCGAAAGTGTTCTGGCTGAAAGAACTGCAGAACATATCAAAAACTCGTTGTCAAACCACTTTGTTATCGACTCGATTCGAAATCCCAAAGAAATCCAATATTTTAAAGATCTGTACGACATGAAAGTCATCTCGATCGATGCCGATCAACGGATTCGATACGAGAGATTTATAAAAAGAAAAACAAATTCCGAACCGATGACGTTTGAAGAATTCAAGACACTTGACGATAAAGAATTATACGGCACGGCAGGGTCGCATACTCAGCGAGTTGGGGACTGTATGAAAATGGCAGACGTAAAAATTGAAAATGTCGGATCTGTTGAAGAGCTTGAGAAAAGGGTCGATGATGCCCTCAGAAGTCTGGGGGTTGTTTAATTTGCCGCAGAAGCACGCTCGAGATTGTAAAAACGTATCCTGTCTCCTTTGAATAGTAATTCTTTCTCTCCTACCGGACCGTTTCTGTGTTTGGCTACAAGAATATTTACAACCCGCTCCGGAGTAAACTCCTCTTCTTTTGCATACAAAAACATGACAACATCCGCGTCCTGCTCAATAGCACCGGATTCACGAAGATCGGCAAGTTGGGGCTTGCCCCCACTCCTTTGCTCAACGGCACGTGATAACTGAGAGGCGGCGATAACCGGAATTCTCAACTCACGGGCTAAATTTTTCATATTTTGTGAGATATATGAGACTTCTTGTACACGGTTTTCTATTTTTTTACCGGGATTCACCAGTTGCAAATAATCAACTATTATCAGTTTCACACCGTGCTCGGCCTGAAGACGACGAGCTTTTGTTCTGATTTCTGATACTGTAATTCCGGGGGTATCGTCAATAAAAATCGGTGCGTCGGCGAGTTCTCCCATCGCCATAGATAATTTTTCAAAATCTTCCTCGTGCAGTTTTCCGGTCTTTAATTTCCAAGCATCAATATTAGCTTGACTCACAAGCAGCCTATCGACTAATTCTTCTTTGCTCATTTCCAAAGAAAAAATACCGACCGGAATTTTTGTGTTTACTGCTATGTGCTGTGCGATATTGACCATGAATGCGGTCTTGCCTTGTCCGGGACGGGCAGCAATAATCACAAGATTCGACTGTTGCAGCCCCGAAAGCATAAAATCAAGATCGACAAATCCGGTCTCCAAACCTCGTAACGCATCGCCTCTTTTTTGAATCTCGTCCAATTTATCAAAACTTTCGGCGAGCGTTTCTTTAATATGGATAAATCCTTGTTTGGTATTGGCATCTGAAATTTGAAAGATTTGCTGTTCTGCTTGATCAAGAACAATCGACGCTTCCTCCCCTTCAACAAATGCCATTTCGGTCAGATCTTTTCCTATTGTGATAAGCCTTCTTCTGATATATGCGTCTTTTACGATTTCCGCGTAATGCTCAACGTGCGCCGAGGTAGGTACAGATGTTGCAAGAGACGTAAGAAAGGTTCCCCCTCCGACCCTTTGGAGAAGATTTTTTTTCTTCAATTCATTTGAAAGACTCAGAACATCAATTGGTTTTCGCGCTTCGTATAGATCCACCATCGCTGAAAAAATGTCCTGATGGATAGGGTCATAAAAGTAATCGGTTTTTACTTTTTGAGTGAGCTCTGCAATCGCATCTTTATCAATCAAAATTGCACCAAGAATGGCAGTCTCGGCTTCCGAATTATGTGGAGGTATCCGGTCTTTGGCCATAAAACTATTTAAGAATTACTATTCCTTTGGTTTCTTCCAACTTACGAAGATTCACTTTCTCAATTTCGGGGAAAGATGAATCAATGATAGGTTCACCATATACAAGAGTGAGGTATGCATCCAAAGCCGTTAATTCGTCTTTTGTTATGTCTCCGTTGTTTTCGACAACTAAAATTGTTCCTTCATCGACACCTTTTAATGACTTGAGGCCTTGGGTGTTGGTAATAAAAACCGTAATCGGATCATCAGTAATTTCATACATAACACCCTCACCTTCCCGAGTTCCCTTTATGCGAACACCGGATACCTCATATTCACCCGGCCCTTCAATGAAAAACGAGTCCGAAGACTCAGAAGACGGTACAAAAAAAAGTGGAATAGACTCACCTGAGGCAAAAGTATTTGTAACGAATGAAACATTTTTCGATTTTATTTTTACATTTGTTTTGCCGACTTTTTGAATTTCCATGGAAATAACGTGTCCATTATCCTACCATAGTTTCCGCTTCCTTGACAAGAGCCCACGTTTAAACTATCATATGGGTTGCTTCAAATGAAGGAACGTTTTGCGATCATTGGAATAGCTGTTGGGATAGGACTCTTTACGACAAGTATCGCTTTCTTACTCTTCAAACAATCGACAACCGGAAAACCTCCGGTGTCTCAAACTTCGACCGAAACAACACAAACAAAAACCATAGACAACGAGGAGAACAAGCCACCTGAAGGATTTTTTATTCAGGTTGACGAACCATCTGACGAGGCGATTTCTGAGAAGAGAACGATAATTATTAAGGGAAAAACAAATCCCGAGAACACCGTCATCGCTTCTTCCAATCAAGAAGAAACAATCGGAACACCTTCTAAAAATGGCGACTTTTCACTCTCTCTTGCAATCGAGGCCGGTCTTAATACTATTACGACAAGAGCAATTTCACCAAGCGGCGAAGAAACTGTAGATATTCGAACGGTTACCTTCTCGACTGAAGATTTTTAATATGAAAAAAACTATTGGCATACTTATTATTGTTATTTGTATGACGGGATTTTTCCCTTCGGTGTCTTTTGCGCAGACAAAAAAAGCTACAACTACTCCAACACCGACACCAAAGAGCGTTACAGATGAGGGTATCGAACAGATCCAAAAGATAAAAGATATTGTTGCAAGTAAAGTTGCAGAATTAAATCTTGTTGAGAAGCGAGCTTTTCTCGGAACAGTTACAGACACATCAACAGCACAAATAACCATAAAAGACAAAAAAAATGCGCAACGAATTATCGATATCGACGATTTAA
Source organism: uncultured Gammaproteobacteria bacterium (assembly GCA_964490835.1). Classification (GTDB taxonomy): domain Bacteria; phylum Patescibacteriota; class Microgenomatia; order Levybacterales; family GWA1-39-11; genus CAZBEA01. Next base: position 15,870 of record CAZBEA010000007.1, on the reverse strand, counting down.
CTAAATTTGAAGGAGACAACGAGCAAGGTTTTGGAATTTCCGATATTAAATCCGGTGACACCCTGGTATTCATCGGTCTTTATAACAAAGACACCAAACACCTTCTTGCACGGCAGATTAGACGCTCCACCAACCTTCCGGTAATTATTTCAGGAATTGTTGGATCAGTTGACGAAGATAATTTTCAAATCGGGATTATTACTGAAGAAAATAAAAAAATGAAAGTCGACATTGAACGGTCGACAAAAACTACAGCCTATACCAAGGGTGAGGAAGTTGCCAAGTCCGGGTTTTCAAAAATAAAGCTCCATGAAAGAGTTCTTGTAGTGGGATTCCCTGACCCCGAGAATAAAGATACAATCAACGCGTCTCGGATACTTCATTTTATTGACGTTCCGGCCTCTGTTAAAATGAGGATACACGCCGGAGTAAAAGACAATCAAACCACAAAACCACAACAATAGCTATACTTTTCTTAATATCTTCGCGCCGTCTTTTGAATCCTTGAGAACATACCCCATCCGCTCGATTTGAGCCCTTAATTCATCCGACTTTGCAAACATTTTATTCCTCCTATACATTTCTCTCTCATCAACAAGCTCCAAGACTTCCTGTGGAATATTTGACAATTCCTCAGCTTGATCGAAAATCGATAGACCAAGAATTTCGTCCATCCGTTTTAGAGTTGTGGTTTTTCTTGCTGCATCTTCCTCGCTTCGCATCATCCCCCACATGATTGAGATCGCCTTTGGCATATCAAGGTCAAGCTCAACAGCTTCAAAAAATTTTGCTTCATATTTTTCAGCGGACCTGTCATTTGATTCCGGTAACTGAGATGCCAAACTATAGAGCTTGTCGAGAGCTCGCTGTGCTCCATCGAGTGCTTCCCAAGTAAAATTCATTTCCGTTCGATAGTGTGTCTGAAACGTAAGATACCTAAAAGCAAGCGGCGAATATTTTTTTTCCGCAAAATCGGACAAATGATACATATTACCTTTTGATTTTGACATTTTTTCCATACCAATATTAAGAAAAGCATGGTGTACCCAATATTTCACAAACTGTTGCCCTGTCGCCGCTTCCGACTGAGCAATTTCATTCGTGTGATGGACCGGAATGTGATCAATACCTCCTGTGTGGATATCAAATGATAGACCCAGATATTTCATCGACATCGCGCTGCACTCAACGTGCCAACCCGGGAAACCTTCGCCCCACGGAGACGGCCAGCGGAGTGCATGACCTGAAAATCTGCCGATAGTAAAAAACCACAGTGCAAAATCTTGTGGATTCTTTTTTTCATCATCAATTACCACATCATCTCGTACTCCAATTTCTTTTTCGGATATTTTTTGTCCCGATAGTTTTTCGTAATTTTCAAATTTTGAAATATCAAAATAGATTGCACTCTGTGTTTGATAGGTAAATCCCTTTTCTTTTAATGTTTCGATGAGCGCAATCTGGTCTTCGATATGTTCTGTTGCTCGGCAAATTATGGTAGGTTTTTTAATATTCACCATATCCAAGTTCTCCCAAAAGTCTTTTTCAAAAAAGCGTGCGACATCAAGCACCGATTTCCCGAATTTTTTAGCGCCCTTCTCTAATTTGTCTTCACCTTCATCCGCATCGGATGACAGATGACCGACGTCTGTGATATTCATGACATGCGTCACATCAAACCCCGAGAATTCCAGAACTCTTCGAAGAATGTCATCATTAATATACTTCCTAACGTGTCCGATGTGAGTAAAATCGTAAACTGTCGGCCCACACGCATACATTCCCACCTTGGGTGGGTTCAATGGTAAAAATTCTTCAATCGTGCGCGAAAGAGTATTGTAAAGTTTTATCATCCGACCTTGGTATTGTAGCAAAAATGAGGCTCTTGAGTAAGTCTACTTCAGAAGTTGGCGAATAGCAGAGTCTATTTGATTGTCATACCCGCCGGCCGCTTGGAAATCCGCCGATTTCGTCGCTTCGTACGCAACCGTAAAATCAGGCGTAAGTCCTTTCTCATGCACCCAGGTGCCATTTGGGGTAAGCCATTTGGCTATCGTCATGTGAACTGAGGCTCCGGCATCTACATCTATTGCCGATTGGACTGTGCCTTTTCCAAAAGACTGTTCGCCGAGTAACTTATACCCTTTACGGTCACGAAGCGCGCCTGAAACTATTTCAGAAGCAGATGCCGACCCCCCATCGATAAGAACAATAACAGGGTACTTCCCAAGCACTCCTTGTCTTGTCACATTTAATTCTTCGCGATTCCCATTACCGTCTTCTTGAGCCACAATCAACCCCTCATCGACAAATTCTGATGCTATATACACGGCATCGTTCAGATATCCACCCGGATTGCTTCGGAGATCAAGAATTATGCCTCGGAAATTCTTATCTGCTGAAAATTGTGGAAATAATTTATTGACCTGCTCGGACCATTCTTGATTTGTCTTATCACCGAATTGAGAGAGCCTCAAATACGCAACGCTACCACAGGTTGTACAAGTGGTAGGTGCCCTTTTACACATATTCTTATCGCAGGTTAGTTTTTCAAACCACCCTCGCACACTCTTTACGACAATCGTATCACGTGTAATCGTCACGTCTTTTGGAGTGGTTTCATTCTCGTGAACAATTTGCAACTTTACAACAGTTCCCCTCTTTCCACGAATTCGTGAGACAGCATCGGATAGGGACCAACCGATTGTTTCTTTTCCGTCTACCTTCGTGATAATATCGCCGGGCTTGATTCCCGCTTTTTGCGCCGGACTGTCATCAAGGGGCGCGATAACGGATATTAACTTGTCAGTATTGAGTGTCAGTTCGGCGCCAATTCCTGAGAATTCTCCTGCTAACTGTTCCTTGAATGCTTCGTTTTTGGCGGGTGGGAAAAAGGAAGTGTATGGATCATCGAGGCTCGCAAGCATACCCGAAACTGCTCCGTATAATAATTTTGTAGAATCAAGTTTTGATTTATCGTAGTAGTCTGCGTTCAGTGATTCTATTGTGTGATACAGAAGGTCCAGATTAAGATTTTCTATAGCCGGAGCATGGCGAGATTCAATCTTGGCAATTGGACGGAAATTCTTCCACGATACCGCAACTTTATTCGCACCATAAATATACCCGATATAACCTGAGCTGATTAAAGCTATAACCAGACACGCAAATTTAACGAATCTCCACTTTTTACGAAAAAGCACAAAAGCCATAGAATTTATTGTAAAAAAACACGAGACACTTTGTAAAGGATGAAAAGAAATAAAACCTATTCGGGACGAACAATAAACGGTAGCAATGCCAAGTGTCTGGCATACTTAATGTGAGTGGTCAATTTTCTTTGATGCTTGGAACAGACGCCGCTTCGACCGCGCGAGACGATCTTACCACGATCTGAGGTAAACTTCTTCAGAAGTTCGGTTTCCAAGAAAGAAGGATTTTTTCCCTCTTTGCAGAAGAAACAATCTTTTACAATTATATTTTTTGTTGTTCTCATATATTAAAATGGTATATCTTCAGGATTCACATCCTCTTCAACCGACCCCTTTGACTTTGTCTCTTTTTTGGAAGCGCTCTTTTTAGAGCCCTGTTCCTCATCTCCGATCGGCATCTCTTCTCCAAAGTCTTGCGGACTTGCAGCAATTTCACCCTCACCTTCTCCGCGTCTTGAATCAAGAATGATCATGTCAGAAATAACAATTTCAGTCGTCTGACGTTGTGATCCGTCTTGTGCTGTCCAACTTCGTGTTGAGAGTCTTCCCTCGACGTATACCTTTCTCCCCTTTGCCAAGAGTTGACTACACAATTCTCCCAACTTATTCCACGCAACAATCTTGTGGTACTCAACGTCTTCTCTCTTTTCTCCGCTATCTGTTGTCCAAGATCTATTTGTTGCAAGACCAAAAGTACAAACCCCTGTTCCTTGCGGTGTGTATCGCAATTCCGGATCCCGTGTCAAATTCCCAATTAACTCAACTTTGTTTAAACTCCGTGCCATGCTTTTATTGTACTATTTTGTTCTAATAAGTAAATGCCTAACGATCTTTTCATGAACCCGAATCTTTTTTTCAAACTCGCTGTCAACTGAATCGGTCGTGAATTTGAGGTGAAGATATTCTCCTTTTCGCTCACCTTTCATCGGGAATGAAAACTTTTTCTCGCCCAGAGAGGTAAGCTCTTCTTTTTCAACTTTTCCGAGCAATCCCTTGACAGATGCTACAATCTTGTCTTTGTCGTCTTTTTTTGTATCTGATTTTACAACTAATACTAACTCGTAATTTCGCATAATTATAAAACAAGGCTCTCTCAAGCCAGTGGATCTGATAATACACAATCGCAACTCAAAATGCAAGACTATACGCTTGCAAAAATAAAAAACCCTCTATATAATCTTTGTGCAATGAAAAAACTCATTGTTATTCTTGTAGTACTCATTCTCATAGGAATAGTTTGGGATCGAGCTTTTCATATCGGTCCAACCCTCCAAAAAATTCTTCCGGATAGCACAAGATCACTCATTCAGACGGAAGAGAAGCCCGTCGAACTCATTCGCGAAGAATCAACTGTAATTGACATAGTCAAAAAGGTCTCACCGTCTGTTGTGACCATTTCCATCGAAGAAGAGATCGATAATTCGTCTCCATTTTCATACGGGCCTTTTGGAATATTTTTCGAAGAAGAGGAAATCCCTAATGAAAAAGAGGGAGAAGTTCAACATCGGGATATAGGATCCGGATTTGTAGTGGACAAGAGCGGAATCATAGTTACGAACAAACATGTCGTATCCAATACAACAGCAACGTACACCATTATCGATTCTAAAGACAATACATATGAAATTTCCAATATTTACCAGGACCCACTCAATGACCTTGCATTCATAAAGACCAAAACAACTCCTCCCGGCGGATTTCAACCAATTGAAATGGGAGATTCCGCAACCATACAGGTTGGTCAATTTGCGATAGCTATCGGAACCGCTCTTGGAGAATTTCGAAACACCGTTACAACCGGTGTTATTTCTGGAGTTGGAAGGGGCATTACTGCCGGCAGCCCTTTTGAGGGCTTTGCCGAAGAACTTGATAACGTCATACAGACTGATGCAGCTATTAACCCCGGAAACTCAGGCGGCCCGCTTCTTAATTCAGGCGGTCAAGTAATTGGAGTCAATACTGCGGTATCGGCACAGGGACAGAATATCGGATTTGCTATTCCGATAAATAGCGTAAAGGAATCGTTGAAGAATTTTAATGAAACTGGACAGTTTGACAGGCCATTTTTAGGTGTCTCGTATAGAATCATCTCAAGGCGCATGTCACTTCTGAACGAACTTCCGGAAGGTGCCTACGTTCAATCGGTTATTCCTAATTCATCGGCTGAAGACGCGGGAATTCA
>CAZBEA010000007.1:0-10376 GCA_964490835.1 uncultured Gammaproteobacteria bacterium | reverse complement strand
ATAAAATCACCGGAAGAAATGGCGCAAAAAATTTCCCAAATGAAACAAGAGGATCAACAAAAAACACAGGCTGAGATTATCGACATACAGTCACGGATCCGCAAGGAAACTCAGAACCGTGAGCAACGCCAAAATCCACCGGCGCCAATCGAGGAAAGCACCAAAAAACCTTTGATTAATTTAGGTGAGTTGGTTCAGAAAAAGAGAGAGAATAAAGAAAACAAAATCGCCGCCGCCTAATCTTCGAACATCTCGGCTTTGTTTGGTTTTTTACCTTTTACAAATCTTGCCCTTCGTACTACTTCGGGATCCTCTTCATACTCTTCGTCTGTTTCATAATTATGATGAGTATCTTGGTATGCAGAATAATCGGGTTGCTCCTCAATCTCTCGACTAGCCATTGCTGTTTGGAGTTGTTTGGCGAGCTCTTGTTTCCCTAAGTCATCAGTTAGTTGCTCTTTGAATCTCTCTTCTCTCGACTTTTTGCGAGACTCGGAGGATACAGCATCAAGAAATCTTACACCCAAATCACCCGACAGATACGCACTGATAAGATGTTTTTGGTCTTTTTCTATTCCAAACTCTTTACATAGAACAAGAACAACATCCTCATCATCCAATTGAGGAAGATCGTACCCGACCTCTGCTGCGTCGGAACGAAACCATACATACTTTTGATCCATACGCCTCACAAATTTTGGGAGCATGGAATTTGCTATTAATTTTTGGACAATGTCATCGGCACCATAATACTGTGTAAAAAGCGGTTCTCCTTGATAAATAATGCCTACTTGGAGTCCTGCAACGACGAGTGCGAAATCATCGAATTGGGATCCTGAAAGACGTTCCACAATCTGGTGGATATAATCAGCTGCTTTTTCAGGCTCGTCATATGCATTTCCCCGCTGGACAACCGAGGAAAAATATCCTTTCAAAATAAATTGGATCAGATCCTGGTCAAAATCTAGGCTTACACCTTGCAAGTTATCCGACAGCATAGCCCTGGTTGCTTCAAGAAAAAATTCCGACTGCAATCGTGAAGTAGCTTCCCGATTTTCTATTTTTCCCGTATCAAGCATTCTTATCAAACGCGCAGATCTTTCGGGTAATAATATTCTCGTTCGCAGATCATCCGAACCACGTTGAGCGCTCGGATAGTAAATTCTCGGGAGCAGCAAAGGGTCATCTCGCAAGTCTCCGGTTATCATAAGGACTCCCCTATTTTGCTCGATCATATCTCTTTTCTCTTTTTCAAAAAGATCTCTTTCGCTTTCAAATTCCCATCGGTACCCATCCATTGCTATCCCTTCGAATTCGTTTTTAAAAACTTTTGTGGCTTGTTCAAAGACGGGACGAAGTCTGTCTTGTCTGGGCTCTGAAAGCTGTAGTTCTTTTTCCGGCATAACAGATATTATAGGACTGTTTTCGAATACTGTCAAACCCGGCAGTATTTCATTGATCTAGCCCTCTAAACATGATACTATCATTGCTATATGATCGAGCCCCGAACGCTAAAAGGATTCAGAGATTTCCTTCCAAAAGAAGCCAAAAAAAGGCTGTTTGTTATACAGAAATTAAAAGCCGTTTTTGAAAAGTACGGATTTGAACCGATCGAGACACCAACTCTTGAATACGAGGATATTCTTACCGGAAAGTATGGCGATGAAGGAGATAGATTAATGTACCGTTTTGTCGATAACGGTCAGAGAAATGTTGCGATGCGCTACGATCAAACCGTTCCCCTCGCCCGCGTAATAGCACAGTACAAAAATGATCTGACTTTTCCATTTAAAAGATATCAGATTCAAAATGTATTCAGAGCAGACAACACTCAGAAAGGGAGATTCCGCGAATTTTTACAATGCGACATTGATACGGTCGGAACCGATTCGTCTATAGCAGACAGAGAAATTGTGCAACTTGTGAATGAGGCTTTTGAATCTCTGGGATTTGAGAACTTCACGATTTTACTCAATGACAGGTCGTTATTAAAAGAAATACCAAAAGAAGGAATCATCATCATTGATAAATTAAAAAAAATCGGGAAGGACGAAGTCATACGACTTCTACAGGAAAACGGTATAGAGCCTTTGCTCTTTGAGGATTTAACTCTCGCACAACCGACCGAAAGAATTCAAAGCATTCTTGATTCTGTTCCAAATACTCGGTTCGAATCGACACTCGCTCGAGGACTCGACTACTACACCTCAACTATTATCGAGGTAGAAATAGATGGGTACGAAGCAGGATCAGTCGGCGGAGGCGGAAGATACGATGACCTTATCGGTATGTTTATGGATGACAAAATGCCGGCTGTAGGGTTTGCATTCGGGTTTGACAGGGTAATCGAGGCGATGGACGCAAAAAACCTATTTCCCAATACAATCACACAAAAGACAGTTCTTGTTACAATCTTTTCTCCCGAACAGCTTGAGTATTCACAGAAAATTGCAAGTGATCTTCGCTCAAAAGGAATTCAGGCAGATCTGTTTCTTGACCAAGGTGCCAAAATGGAACGGCAGTTAAAATATGCCGATAGGAATAATTTTGTATACGCCGTGATTGCCGGACCGGAAGAAGTCCAAAATAATTCAGCAGTTCTAAAAAACCTTCACGCTCGTTCACAAGAAACACTTCACATATCAGAACTTGCAAATGCAATTACTGTCCCGCATCACGCGTCATCATAACGAGCGTTCCCAAGCACTTCTCGCCCTCACTATCGCATCGATATTGTGGGGAATAACGACACCGGTTCTCAAGTGGTCGCTTGAAGGGACCCCTCCCTTCTTATTCGCGTTTTTGAGATTTTTGATAGCAGGTGTCGTATTCTATGCGATCGCCAGACCCACACTCAAAATTCAGAAAAATCATATTTGGATACTTATCATTTCACTTTTTCTTGGAACCTCAGTACATATAATGCTTGCGTTTTATGGAATACGACTAACCACAGCCTTGAACGCGTCTTTTATCTCGATGGGCAGTCCGTTTTTAACGCTTGTTGCGGGATCCTTAATATTGCGCGAAAAAATGAGAAAAAACTTAATTTTGGGAGGATTACTAGGACTAGTCGGAATGCTTTTCCTCGTAATCGGACCTTTTTCGGATGGTAATCTTCCCTCTACTCATATTGCCGGGAATATTCTTCTCAGTATGTCAATTGGGCTCTGGATTGTGTATGAAATAATTGCCAAAAAGTACCTTTTCCCGCATTACTCAGTCAGCACTATAACTTTTTATGCATTTGTAATTGGTCTTGTATCGGTTTTTCCTTTTGCGTTTGGTGATTTACTTAAGGCGTCAAGTTCATTATTCACTACAAAATTAATAATTGGGATTCTTTTTACATCAATATTCTCATCGGTCTTCGCTTTTTCTTTGTGGCAATGGGGGGTATCAAAAATCGAAGTATCACGGGTCGGATTTTTTATATATCTTGATCCTGTAACGTCCTCAATTCTTGCAATTGTGCTGCTCGGTGAAACATTTACTCCTTCGATTGTCTTTGGGACATTATTTGTCTTAGGGGGATTATATATAGCCGAAAAAAAGATTCATTTTCCGCACATTCACCTATTTCACCATTATCGTGGCAAGAAATTAAGAACCTGACTTCCGGGGATTGCATTCAGATACACTTTTTTGGTAGAATAGATAGTCATGAAAGCGCAAATTCATCCACAATACTTTCCGAATGCACAGGTTGTTTGTTCCTGCGGCAACCAATTTACTGTGGGTTCGACAAAGGAATCAATTCACGTCGAACTTTGTAATAAATGTCATCCATTCTACACAGGACAGCAAAAATTCGTTGATACGGCTTCACGTATTGAGAAATTTGAGGCCAGAAAGAAATTAATTCAAGTTAAGAAAATCAAAGTCGACGAAGAGAAAAAGGACGATTCATCTCCAAAAACACTTCGAGAAATGCTTCAGGCATTACGGAAGTAACCTACCCCAAATTTAAGTTTTACTGTACACTATTCCCGTATGGATTTTTTATTACAACGAATACAAGAATTAGATCAAAAGATACATGAGACGCGAATTCTTTTACAGGATCCCGAACTCTCAGAACTCGCACACGAAGAACTCAAAAACCTCGAAGCTGAAAAAGAAGCGCTCGCACAAAGCATGACTACCGTGCAAAGCTATGAGGATAAGGGTTCTGTCTCAGGGTCAAGTCTGGATTCAAGGAATATCATTCTTGAAACAAAAGGTGCCGCCGGTGGTGATGAAGCCAAAATTTGGGCAGGTGAACTACTTCGAATGTATCTTCGTTATTGTGAAATGCACAAAATTCCGACTGAGATTTTAGATGAATATACGGTAAAAATTGCAGGACACAATTCGTTTGAACAATTCAAATATGAAGCAGGTGTTCATCGTGTACAACGCGTCCCCGAAACGGAAAAGAGAGGTAGAATCCACACATCAACTGCAATAGTATCAATTCTGCCGGAGCTTGAAGATATCGATCTTCACATCAACGAAGATGATATTGAATTTGAAGCCTACAGGGCCGGAGGACACGGTGGCCAAAATGTGAACAAGGTATCAACCGCTGTCAGACTCAAACACAAGCCCACCGGAATTGTCGTTACATGCCAAACAGAGCGTCAGCAAGGCAAAAACCGAGATCTTGCTATGAAACTCCTCCGTGCAAAATTATGGGAACAAGAAGTGACAAAGCGTCATGCGGAATTTGCCGAACTCAAGTCTACTCAGGTTGGCGCCGGAGACAGATCCGAGAAAATTAGGACGTATAATTTTCCTCAAGACCGAGTAACCGATCATAGAATTAAGATCTCATATTCCAATCTCCCAGGCATTATGGACGGGAATATTGATAAAATGTTAGAAGATCTGAAGACACATACAATAGAAGAAGTTAGCACGGAAGATCAAACCTCAGAGTAACTATGACCGAGAGAAGGGAGTTTTCGAGAAGATCATTTCTTCGAGGAGGAATCCTTCTTTCATCTTTTGCAGCATCTCCCTTTGTTATGCGCGAGGCGGAGCCAAAAGATATAGACATCGGACAATTTGCAATCGATGTGATTGCACACAACGCCGCAATTAATCCACCCACTTTTGAGTCTGCAATTGCTTCACATGCTCCACATATTGAAGTGGATTTAACACTCGCAGATGGAGAGTTGGTTGTCGCACATTCACCCGATGAATTCTTCAGGCAGTCACAGAAATTTAGAGCAAATCAGAACCCCGAAACTATTCTCAACAGGATCATTGATTCGGGACATACTCCTTTTCTGGATCTTAAAGACGAAATCAAACAGCTTTCTGATATCCAAAGCTTTCTCAGAAAAATCAATCAGATCGACACTGCAATGGTTTCCTCCAACAATCACGAACTTCTTCTACAACTCAAACACGCAGGATTTGCAGGAAAAATATTTTTCTCGATAGGAACCGAGGAAGCACTCAATAAATTCCTTGGTCAACCCCAAGAATTTACACCTGGCGCGTTTGGGGTTTCGATTAGACACACGCTATTACAATATCGGGGTATTCCGGGTGAATTAAAGCGTCGTGGCCTTTCTATTGCTGCGTGGAATCCCACTTTTAGTGGTGATGTCGCGCGTGCGTGCATGAACGGCGCCAATTTTATAACGACCGATAATTTCCGCAGCCTTTCAAAGAGAGTTTATGCAGCGTAGACTAAACCGTCTTAAGAACTTCTATCACCTGATCAAGGCTTAATATACTCCCTCTCATCTCGGGATTTTTGGAGGAACCGTTCAAAAGCATTCTCTTTGAAGCGTGCAAAAACCACGTTGCATCAGGATCCAATTCCTTCACCTTTTCATATACCGGTGTTAAGTCAATATCGATACTATCAAAATCAGAATTGGCCTTTTCTAGAATTTTTTGACGTCTTTTCGGCCTTACTTTGATGCGAACAGCAGCAAGATGAGGATCTTTTCGAACGGTTACGACATAACCCATTTTTTGTGCCAATTTTAGAACTTCATCATTCAAGGTCTCGATGCCAAGTGCCTTGCCCCACTTTGTCTCAAACTCAATTCCCTTTTGTGCAATTTCCTCCTCTGCCCAGATTCTATTTTCAAATGTATGAACCTGCGCGTCAAGGACTTTCATAACAAACTCGACGAGTGCCTGATCGTCTTTTGGGAACATCATTCGGAATCCGTTTATGGTTTCAACGATTGAAAGATCGTAAATATACGAGGATGGATCTTGGTAATATACTTCCTGAAAATGATCAATATCAATTGCGATTTCGACAAGCCGTTCGACAGCTTTTTGACGTGTTGGGTTTAGGCTCAATGTGTTATCGGGGATAGACAAAACATAATCATAGGCGAGTTTGGCCGCACAAACATTATCATCGTCGACTTGGTGGTGATCCAGCTTCCCCATTCCGGTATCGACATGAATTATCTCGTCTTCACCTATTTTTTCGATCGCCCTACCTTCTTGTGAATATTCTCCTTCGTACTTTTGCCCGGCAGGAACAAAAACGACTCTCGCATCAATCCATGAGGGAATATAACGTTTAATAAGCCACACAGATAGTATCGCGTCGAGATCCGAAGATTTGTGGGTTGCGATCATTCTCATAGGTTTATTATTGTACCATAAGCTTGACAGTCACTCGGGTGGCTCTTTATCATAGTAGTATGGATCAGAAGTCGCAGAAAAATCTCTCACCCGAACTGAAAGCCGTGTATGACCGAGTAATGAATACCAAAATCTCAGCTCGTCCGTCTCCCCCGACGCCATCACAGCAATCCGCTCCAAAAATTTCGCCGGAACCCGCAAATCCTATAAATACCAGTCCACCAAAGCCGATGCTGCAAACAGAATTTATTTCCGATTCGGATCCAAAACCCTCTCCCACAACTCCGCTTCATGAACCGACACCGGCAGTTCAACAACCTTCTATTGAACCCGCCCCAACCGCTCAGTCGACACCGGAAATCAAAGCTCCCGAAGCACCCGATTTAAGTCCAACTGAATCATCCTCGACCGAATCCTCGGCAACATTCTTGTCGTCTCTTCCGCCACGACCGCTCAATTCTATTTCAGATCAACCTTTTGTTTTTACCGGAGGCAAGTCGTCAAACCCCGAACCGCAAAAAGATGAACCTCAAAAAACTGAGACAAAAGAGGAAAATTCCAAACCACAAACATCCGGCAATAAATTGTCGAGTAAAATTATCATGGGACTATTAGTGCTCTTTCTAGTGGTTTATTCTGTCTTCTGGGCGAAGGTTTTTAATCTGTTCTAGATAAGTTCAGTAATTTTTTGTGCTTCAATTAATTCGGAACTTTCCTCAACTCGCTTTTTTACTTCTACCTTATCTCCGGTTTTTTCTGAGATAACAACCCTTAAAGGAATCCCAATAAGATCCGCGTCTGCAAATTTTTCACCCGGCCGTACATCCCTATCATCAAGGATGACCTCAATATCCTTTTCAGTTAACATCTCGTACATTCTTCTCGCATCATCGTCTTTTCCGATTGATATCAGATGCACCTGAAAAGGCGCTACAGACTTTGGCCATACTATTCCCTTTTCATCATTATGTACTTCAACGATTGTCCCCATGAGCCTACTCACACCTATTCCATAACAACCCATTATTACTTTTTTTGCGTTTCCTTCATTGTCTTTATACACGAGATCAAATGCATCGGAGAACTTTGTACCAAGAGGGAAAATATTTCCTACCTCGATAGACTTGGCTTTTTGCAGTGGTCCGTGACCCAAATCACACTCCTTGCCTTCGCTCACCTTACAAATTTCCGTATTTTGAGAAAAATCACCACCCTGACAATAAATTATTTCATCCTCCCCGGCTTCTGTTATCACCTGATACTCATGAGAAAATTCGGAGAATGCCCCACCTGAGGCCTCAGTTTCGATAGCATCTAACCCTACTCGCTCAAAAACTTTTTTGTAAGAAGTCTTCATAACCTCATAATAACGCTCAAAGTCAGCCTCATCGGTATGAAACGAATAGAGATCTTTCATTAAAAATTCCCTTCCTCTTAAAATTCCCGATTTTGCTCGTGCCTCATCGCGGAATTTGGTTTGGATCTGGTAGAGATATAGCGGCAAATCTTTATATGAAGAAACCATTTGAGCAACAAGCGGAACAATTACCTCCTCATGTGTCGGACCAAGTCCGTATTCATACCCGTATCGTGACGATAATTTAAAAAGCGCATCAAAAGAGTCCCACCTGTTGGTTTTCTTCCACGATTCGTTGTTTTGGATGCTCGACAATTCCAATTCCTGAGCGCCTGTAGCGTCCATTTCTTCTCGTATAATATCTGAAATCTTTTTTAATACGCGAAGTCCAAGAGGAAGCATGTTGTACACTCCGGCAACTTCGCGCCTAACATATCCACCACGAATCAAAAGTTGGGCGTTTATTGAAGCCTCGTCTGAGGATACGGTTTTTGTTGTCTTTCCAAAAAGTTGTGAATACTTCATATCTTTTTAATGTTAACACGTGCCCTAAATGAATGTGAACGGGCATGTGAATAGTATATCGTAAAGTGGAATCAAAACAAGAGTCGAGGTAGACACTAAAGCTCTTGTGTCTACCCCAACTCTTTAGATGTGGCTTTCGGCACTTTTCTCCATTCTTTGCGATTCCTTTTCGGGATCAACAAACATCCCCATCAAAAATCCTATAAAACTGACCAATGCGTCGAACATACTTTTCTCATCGTCGTCTTTGTCTTTTTTGTTCTCAAGTACTTCTTTCAAGAGTGTTGCCATCATCATAAGCATTTCCCCTGTTATTTGTTGCTGTTTTTCAAGTCTTTCAATAAGCATCTTAAACATTTCGCTGTGATTTTTCATCAGCTCCAGCATATTTCTTACTTCAGGGTTTTGCATCAAATCCTCTTGCGATACTCCGCTTTCTATTTTTTGATTTTCTGCTTCTTGAGTTTCCTCTTGAGTCTCATCCCCAGCCTCTTGATTTGTCTCCTCCTCTGTATCGATCGGATCCTCAATTTCCTCGAATTCGGTATCCTGGGACACTCGATCCTCCCGATCTACCTGTACCTCATCGGCTTTATCGCTTGGGAAATGTGCGTAGTATTCAAGAGCCTGCTCGAATCCGTCTTTTTTGGCAATCTCTATCGATTCGTCAGGATTCATTTGTGGATCGGGCTCCACGACTTTAGTATCGGGTTCCGGAAAAATTCCATTTTCGCGACTTACTTCTTCTACATTTTCAGATTCGCGATTTTCCCCGTCTGAAGTTTTCGGCTCGTATTCACCAGATCCAAAATTTACAATCTCTCCCTCTACTAAGTCCACCTCGCCGGTCTGTTCTGAGTGAGAATCAGACATGTCAATGTTGTCTCCGTAAAATTCTTCACTCTGACCAAATGATGTATCGCTTGACACTTCTGCTCCGCCCTGCTCGAATCCTGCTTCGAATGTTGCCGAGACTTGTCCTACATCGCCTGATGCACCTGCCGGTGCTCCGCTTCCTGCTTCCATACTTAATTCTCACCTCCTTTCAAAATAAATACTGCTCCGTCAATGTCTTTTTCGCTCAGCTTCGCCCTTCCTTTTATCAATTTCCCCTGATCAACTAACAGATAGTATTCACGCGCATTTTTTACAAATACGTTGTTTGCCTCCCAAAATTTTTCAGATGCTTCAAAAAGCGTATTAAGACATTCGGCAACAGTTGTTTTTTTTGTTGCCGCCAAAGTCACCGCAGCAAGTTCTTTTACATAATCTTGACTCGTTCTTTTGGCACGTAATCCTCTGACAATCCAGAAAAGCGTATCTTTCTGAATATTTCTAATTATTTTTTGTTCTTGTTTTGTCATGCTATCTCCTTTCATCGTTATCCTCTCGTCACTTCTTTTATTTCTCCGCCTAATTCTTTCGCTTTTGTCTCTGCTTCTTCGCGTTCTTCTGCTGCAAGTTCTGCTTCCATCAGTTCAAGCTCGAGTTCTTTTACATCTTCCTCGGCTTCTGTTACTTCTATTTGGATATTTGAGAGTTGCATATCGACTTCCGCTTGTACGTCTTCGATTATTTCTTTTGTGTCAATTTTTGTTTCGCTCATATTCTTTTATCCTTTCTAGATGCATAATACTCTTCAAAAGGTATACGAACTTGATAGGTAGATAACAGGAAGATAACAATTAACAAAATGCAATTAAAAACGACTGAGCTTAGGGGGTTAGCACGTGTGAAACCACGAGATCGTGGACGGGAAGAATTTTAACATTATTGAATTCTTTTTTTTCGAAAAGAACAGAGTCGGTAATATGTATCGATTTGATTGATGGATCATTCAGAATTGCTCCGGCACTCTTTGCAAAAACTCCGTGTGTTGCGAAAA
>CAZBEA010000006.1:0-29856 GCA_964490835.1 uncultured Gammaproteobacteria bacterium | reverse complement strand
AAAATTTTTACTTGGCAAATTGTTGGGAGTAAAAATTTAAAATATCGTGAATATCCTTTTTAGTTATCTTTAAGTATGGATAATCACTTTTGAAATCCTTAATCTTATAACCCTTAACAACCAATGCTACGACTCTTGCAACAGGAATCCTGGTTCCCTTTATAACAGGCTCACCTCCGAGTACTTTTGGATTTTGTTCAATAATTTTTGGCATTATTAATGTTAGTAAATAGTATTATATAACTATTGTCAATAAATAATAAGGTTACCTCTATAGAACAGTAAGTACATCATTTGCAATTATTTAATTTTTAGACTATAACGAAATCACGTGAAATCAGGAAAAATTAACTTCTTCCCTACTTGGGTGAAAGTCACAGGATCTGTACTTTTTCTTATTCTTCTCCCACTCGGAAATTTTTTCTACTCAGTCTATAAATATCAGCAAATAATTAATGAAGGGATGCAAATTTCAGATTTTCATTGTATCGAGGTAAATCCCCTTATTATCGAACGTAAAAATAGCTACGTCATCTTAATGGACCACTTGTTAAATGAAGATATAGAACAATACACTGCCGAGACAGAACGCTATATGGATCTGTCTACTCAATATGCGAGGAAAGAAAAAGAATGGATCAATATGCAGACTGATTTTCTGCGCAAGCCTGATGTAAAAAAATATACCCCCAAAATTATTCTTGAGGGTGAACAACTTCTAATTGAACAGCGTGATGCCGAAATGAAATCATCTCTTTCGATAATAAAAATGGGAATGGTGGAAAGTGAAGAGGAATCCCCGAAGTTAATTGCCGACGTTAAAAAATACAACACCATCGCAGAAGAAAAAGAAAAAGCATACTGGGAACTCGTCGAAGAAAAAAAATCCGTGCCCGATCTCCGCGAATGGTTCATATCATTCCCCGAAAGCCGGTGTCCTGAGGAAAATTTAGAAATTCCCGACACCATGCAAGATCTTGAGGATCTTCTAAACCCACCGGTTCAGGAATATTCCCCGATTACCTGATTGTCAATATTTTGTCCAAATTCTGTTCCGCTCGCGTCAAGCATATTTTCCGAGACTATTCTAAACTGTCGTTATCATGAAAGGAGGTGAAGAATTGTGACAGCTGCCCTAAGACGACCACACCAGGAAGATTATATGGCATTCTATTTTTTCTATATGGAAAAGATGGAAAAAATGGCGCCTAAAAAGTACACGGACAAAGCTTATAAAGAAAAAAGATTAGCAGCAAGAGGCTAGATCTTTTGATTGTGTTATAGTCCAAGAGTTAACATTCTACCCCGAAGGGTACTCATCTCTTCCATTCATTTCTTACAAAATTCTCTCCTTCTTCATTTTATAATCATACATTGCTATTATCGTGAGCCGTATGAAAGAGCTCTCTAAAACACCGGGTATTTCACGAAGAAGATTTATGGTGGGATCTGCAGGACTCGCTGCGAGTGTTGTTGTGGGATTTGCCGATCAGAAATTGAAAGACGGTCTCATTTTTGACGAGCCGTCACTCACACCACATTTTAAAAGAATTAACGCAGCACTCCCCGGCATCGATATCCCACTCGGACGGGCTGTCGAACTCGGATATAAAAAAGAATTTATCCGTCTCAACGAACGATCTTTTGTCCATATCAATAGCGACGGCGAACTTATATTCCAGCATATTGATGCGATGTTTGATCTGGATCGAGAATACAATATTCCTCATCGCAGTGGAAATAGGGGTCATCTTATTGATGAAGCAATAAAACTGGGAGCAGACGGATTTGATCTGGATGCCAACGACACAGGAATTGATATACGAGCAGAACATGGCTTGGTGGGAGAACTTGACCTTGGTGTTGTATCGCTCGGTGGCGTCTGGGATGTAGATGAGGGTGAAATTCGTTCTCGGATCCCCCGAACTGTCGTTCATGTCCTCGACCATATAGGCTCGATCTCCAGACACAACGATCCATACATAATGGAGATAGAACTAAAAAGAGGAACATTTGCGGATCAACAAAGAGGAACAGAGATGATCGGTGCCATTTCTCGAAATGGGCTTCCCACAAGAATATTTTCGGGAGACCAAAGAACTGTTGATAATCTCTTCATGACCGCACAATTATTCGCACAAAAACCGCTCGTATTTTGAGTATTGGATTTGAAAAATCTCCCCACTACCCTCATAATACACTGCACATATGAGAATACTTGGAATAGTATTTATTTTAATCACCCTCCTTTTTGCAATATCAAAATTTGATTCTTTTTTCTACTCCGGCCCGGAATATTCAGAAAATTATAAAAAGGCAGAGCAAAAATATTGGTTTGTGTTGTATCGAGACACCAACACCGAATACTTATATCGAGGGGTCCCGGGTGATGCCGCAAAAAGTGATGTGGTTCGAATTTTTAAAGTTAAAGTCGGTACGCGGGGCCAAAGTCCAACACCTCTTCCGACGCTCGCAGGAAGGAACTATTGGACCGTCATTGACAAATATTCCAGCGCAGAAAACCCCGAAACCGCTCCGTATTTTATAGAACTCGACGTTCCGGGGGGTGATGCGGAACCGTTCGGACCGGTTCCATATGAAGAATGTAACGGTCAGTGTTATTGGAATCTTCCCGGAGCATTTGGACTTCACGGTGTGAACGGAGATTTGTCACGACTCTCTGATGAAAATGCCGGTAGCTCGGGGTGTATTAGGCACACCGATGAAGATATCGTTTTTCTGTATGAGCTACTCGATCTAAAAGAGGAAATCCGATATTACGTTACTGAAAAAAGAATCGATTATCCTTTATCCAGAATACTTGATACCTCAGCCATGAGACCGTCAATTCCCTTGTCTTCTTTGGCGCTGACAAAAACAGGTGAATAAGAGGAATATTTTTCTTTGATTTTTTTCCTTACGTCCTCATTAAGATCTTCTGACTTATTAAAAACATAGATTTGCCGGTCTAAATTAACCCCAATTTCCTTTAGAATTTCTTCAACTGTCGTGATTTTTTCTTCTTTTCTGCCGTCTGTTGCATCGATAACATGGAGTAGAATATCAGCGTGAACTGCCTCAAGCAGAGTTGATTTGAATGCATCGATCAGCTGCGGCGGCAAGTCTTTGATAAATCCGATCGTGTCTGAGATGTATATTTCCTTATTCAAACCCTTCAAATAAAACTTATTAACCGTGCTATCAAGAGTCGCAAAGAGCGCATTTTGAACGAGATCATTTTGCCCGGTGAGGCGATTGAATAGGGTCGTTTTACCGGCATTCGTGTAACCGACGAGCGAGATGGTAGGGAGTCCGAGGTCACGCCTATGATCGATTTGCTTTTGACGTTGGGTCGTTAGATCCGTGAGCTCTTTTTGCACCTGTCTTTTTTCATCTCGCCAGTGCCTGAGCATCAGCTCGGTATTTGTCTCGCCCAATCCTCTTGTCCCAACCCCCGCGCCCTGCTGTGACATTTCCATTCCCATTCCGTAAATTCGTGGTCCCATTTGACGCATCTTGGCAAGTCTAATTTGGAGATTAGCCTCACGAGTCCGCGCATGACGCGAAAATATCTCAAGAATGAGTCCTACTTTATCCCAAACAATAATATCGCGTTTTACTTTTTCAAATTCCAATTTCAGAGAATGAACTTGAGCGGGTTTTATAGTCTCTGTGACGACGACCACATCGATATTTTCGGTCTTGATGATTTCAATTGCTTCCTCAACTTTCCCTTTACCGATGTACGTATCATAATCTCCGCGTGACGCGTTCTGAACCAGAAGACAGACAACTTGTCCGCCGAATGTCTCAACCAAAAGACCCGCCTCCTCAAATGTTGAGATCATTTTTTCCTGGTCCTCTCTGGTGTCCTGAAGACCTACGAGTAAAAATCGGGGTAATTCTTTTTGGGTATTATGCATGTGCGAATCTTTCTTCGTAGTCACGCTCAAGTCTCACCGTGCCCTTTTTACAACATGAAATACAAATAATTCCGTATTTATTCTCCGTTCCATCGTAATAATTCACGAGATTTTCACTTTGTTCTCCACAAACTCTACATTTTCCAATTACTTTGTGATAAGGGCTTTGTGTGTTAAACCCCATCACTTCGCGTGAATCAAAAACATACAACTTTCCCTCAAAAAATGTATTGGGATATTGTTCCATAAATGTAACGATTCCGTTCTCGAGTTGGTACACGTCTTTGAATCCAAATTTCAGTAACAGCCCACTCGCAGTCTCACACCTCACCCCACCGGTACATACCGTCACGACCGTCTTGCCTTTTAAATCTGTGATTTTTGCGACCGCATTTACCACGTCTCTGAAATGCCCGAGCCCCTCTGGCCATATCGAATTTTTAAATCTTCCCACTTCATATTCATAATCATTTCGCATATCGACCACATAAAATTCACGACCCTCCAGATACCATTTATATAACTCTTCAGCAGATAAATATTTTCCGGTCTTTTTGGCAAGTGGTCCGAAATCTTTATTTTTTATACCTGTCGTTACAATTTCATCTCGGACCTTAATACTAAGTTTTTTAAATGCATCGCCATTCCCCTCGGATTTTTTCCAATTGATATCACCAAATCTTTCATCTCTTGATACTTCTCTGATATATTTTTCAGTCGCCTCACGAGTTCCCTCGACCGTACCATTCAACCCTTCTTCTGCAATAATGATTCTCCCTTTCAGCCCCAATTCTTCACATAATTTTCTTTGCTCATCCATAAGACTCTTTGGGTCAGTGATATGAACATATTTGTAATAGAGTAAAATCTGGTAGTTTTCCATAGGAGTATTATAGAACATGAGGTGTATAATAAAAACATGAAAGGCTACAAGTCAGATATCGAATCCCTTACACAGCAAAATTCCTCATTCAGACACGTTTTATACACAGGCAAATTTACCCAACTTGTGCTTATGAGTCTTAAACCCGGTGAAGAAATAGGTTTTGAAACACATGATTCAGTCGATCAATTCTTCAGATTTGAAATGGGTGAAGGAAAAGTATACATCGATAGTCAAGAATATGCTGTTACAGGTGGTGATGCTGTAATAGTACCTGCAGGTTCCCGGCACAATGTAATAAATACTTCGAACTCAGAGGATCTCAAACTTTACACACTTTATTCTCCACCCGAACACGAGGATGGAATAGTACGCACCACAAAAGAAGAGGCTGAGAAAAATTCTGAACACTTTGACGGCAATACAACGGAGTAATTCAAAGCTAGAATTTGCAAAAAAACAAATGACTGTTCTATAATAACTTGTTCGCCTGCTGCCCAAGGCGCTGAATGAGAAATTACTCATACATACTCCAGAAGCTTGTGCTTCTTCTCGGAAACCGAATAGGGTTTGTCTTCGTCATAGGGATAACGGTCGCCCTCCTGCTCGTTGAGAGTACAGAACCCGCAATCTCAAGCAGCGAAATCTCACGTACTATCGAACCTGCTCCTGCAATAGAGGGACTAACGTTTGACCCTTCTTCTATTTCAAATATTGAATTTCAATCCGGTACTTTGGTCCCAACGCCTACCCCGACTGTACTTCCGACCCCCAGCCCCACCCACGAACCAACAGCTACTCCAACACCTGTTATCGAAGAACCCACTGCTACCCCTATACCGCTCGTCGAATCGACTCCAAGTCCTACTCCCTCGCCTGAAATTCAAGAACCAACCCCCACTCCACTTCCTCCAATCGATGTGAACAACGATGCGATTTGGGACAGTCTGGCACAATGCGAATCGGGTGGTAATTGGGGCATTAATACTGGCAATGGATATTTTGGAGGCCTCCAATTCTCCCAAGGCGCATGGAATTCTGTCGGAGGATCAGGTGAACCACATAATTCTTCCCGAGAGGAGCAGATTTCTCGAGGCAAATTACTCCAACAAAAACGCGGTTGGGGCGCATGGGGTGCGTGTGCGAAAAAACTCGGACTTAACTGATGAAAAAGGGATATTATCGTCACTTCAAGGGAAAGTTGTATAAAGTTCTTGGAATTGCCCGGCATAGCGAAACGACAGAGGAAATGGTTATGTACCAAGCACTTTATGAAAGTGATGAATTTGGAAAAAATGCGATTTGGGTACGACCTCTCCCAATGTTTGAGGAAGATGTTATGAAAGACGGCAAGAAAATGAAACGATTTTCGTATCTGGGAACGAAAAAACCAAAATAATTACTCCTTGACAGTCCACATTTTATAACCCTACTATCAAGATAGTATGTCAATTGAACCTTTGAAAAAAGGCGCGCTTCCACCCGCACCATCCCTGAGAAAACTAATCGGACCAAGTTTTATAATTCTTGGTCTGGGACTTGGAAGCGGAGAATTTATCCTATGGCCGTATCTTACCTCAAATTACGGTATGGGAATTATTTGGGGAGCTCTTATCGGACTGACTCTTCAATTTTTTATGAATATGGAAATCGAGCGATATGCTCTGGCACATGGGGAAAGTGTATTTGTGGGACTCGCGAGAAAAATTCGTTGGATTACATTCTGGTTTTTGATTTCTACATTTATTCCGTGGGTTTGGCCGGGAATCGCCGCGTCGTCAGCTAAATTAATTAGTTCTGTTATGGGTTGGCAGAATACCAATTTGGTATCAATAGCTATTCTTCTGGTTATCGGCGCGATACTCTCGCTCGGTCCAATTCTATACAAAACCGTCGAAACACTTCAAAAAATTCTGATCTTAATCGGTGTCCCGACAATATTTCTTTTAAGTATTATTCTTGCCAAACCCGCTCATTGGATCGATGTAGGGAAAGGCACTGTAGGCGTTGGGGAGGGCTTTTTCTTACTTCCTGAAGGTATTGCAATTGCGACTTTTCTTGCCGCGCTCGCATACGCAGGAGCCGGGGGAAATTTGAATCTGGCTCAAGCTTTTTACATCAAAGAAAAGGGGTATGGAATGGGAAAGTACGCGGGCAGAATCACAAGTCTTCTCACCGGAAAAAAAGAGAATGTATCTCTAACTGGCACGCAATTTGAAACAACCACAGAGAATCTAACGGAATTTAAGAAATGGTGGAAAAACATAAACATCGAACATTTTATTGTTTTCTGGCTTACGGGATCGATCACAATTGTACTCTTAGGACTTCTTGCGTATTCGACTGTTTTTCAGAACCCTGATAATTCAACGAGTATCAATTTTGTTATCAATGAGGCATCCGTCATTGGGCAACGACTCTTTCCATTCATTGGAACATTCTTTCTTCTAGTAGGAAGCCTTACTTTATTTGGAACCCAATTAACCGTGTTTGATGCGACCAGTAGAATTCTTTCTGAAAACATTGTCATTTCTTTTTCGAAAAAATTGGGAGCACACTCTATTCCTAAAATCTACTATCTTGTACTATGGCTTCAAATATTTTCAGGAATTGTCATTTTTCTCATGGGTTTTACCGAACCGTTGCAACTGCTTACAACCGCAGCAATCATGAATGCTATTGCAATGTTCGTTCATGTCGGACTTACGTTGTGGCTCAATATGACAAGTCTTGATCCAAAACTCAGACCCTCTCTCTTTAGAATAATTGCTATGTGCGGTGGATTTTTGTTCTACGGAGGGTTCTCGCTCTTTGTTCTGTACGATAAATTTCTAAAGAATTTACTCTAGATTAATTCTTTTCTATATAAATTGAAATTTTATCTTTATCGCCTATTACATATTTATCAAGCGCCTTTTCCTTTCTACCGTTGACTTCCATTCGAATCCTGTAACCGTCAAACGTTCGAATGTTGGCAAATTGACGCTTATTAAAAATGTATCCCCATGTTTTGAAAAAATCACCAACAGTAAAAGGATATTGTGAAGGGTAATCTACATGAATAAGGTTGGTCTCATCATGCGTGTGAACCGGATGAATACAATCCCCCTCAAGCCCGATTCCCGGCGGAATTTTCATTTCTTCTCCTAGATAGTAAATTGAAAGTGTCGCGTGGTAGTGGACATTTCCCTCCTTGTGTCCTGTACATTCCTGAAATTTTTTATACTTTATATATTCTGAGACTTTATTTGGAAGACCCATTACAATCATTCCCAAAAGAAAAGATGAGATACACAAAAGGAGAAGGACCTTAAAATCATTACGCGGTGGGGTTTTCTTCTTAGCCATATTTTTACTATAAACTATTTCGCTCGTTTTTCCCCTTTTAATTTGTAGTAGCTTTGTTTGGTGCGACCAAACTTCTCAAGAAGTTTTTTGCGAACGAGTGATGCAATCAATTGATGTGCCTGTTGACGTGTGACAGAGAGTGCTTCGCTAACGTCAGAAGTTCGAATAGCTTTTTTATCAACTACAATTTGTAATACCTCCTCTTCACGTCTTGAAACAAGAACCCTCTTTTCCCCCTCAAGATCATCAAGATTCCGTCTTTTGAGCTCTTCAACTTTTCCAATCGAGGCTGTCAATGAATTTACAATTCCTTCTAAAAAATATTCAAGCCACTGGGTTTTATCAGGCCTTCGCTCACCTTTACCCGGGCGATCTGCCGTATGAAGCATATCCGAATACTGAGAACGATCAATATCGTAGAAGTCATCCAAAATAAAATACCGCACGACCTCATAGTGATGGAGCAAAAGAAAGTAAGCAGTTAGTATCCGTGCCATTCTCCCATTTCCGTCAAAGAACGGATGTATATGAGCAAATTCGTGGTGAATAATTCCTGCCCTGATAAGCGGGTGTAAATTTTTATCGGTCTCCGCCCACTCGAATAATTCAACAATCGCATCCGATATTTCTTTTTCCGTGTGGTATGGAGGATTGTGCTTGACAACATACTCTCCTGTACGTTCCCTGTGGCCAATGAAAACTCCGCTGTCTCGGAATTTCCCCAAATCCTTCTTTTCAATCCCTTGCATAAGAAGATGATGTAATTTGAGGATAATCGCAGGAGTGATCGGCTTACGTTCTCGGACGAGAGAAAAAACCTGATTAAGGACCTTAAAATAATTCACGACTTCGGATTCTGATTTTGTTGTCGGAATTTTGTCATCGAGAATGATATTGGTAACATCACGAGGAGACAGGGGATTGCCTTCAATACTCGTCGAGTAATGCGTTGCAAGAATTTGATTTTCTTGCGCGAGCTTCAGTGCAAGCGACGGCATCAGTTTCTCAGACTCAAGTTGCCCGTACAGTCGTTCAATCTGGGATATTTCATTCACCATTGTTCCGGTGAAGCTAAAATTCGGTTGATACATAGCTGTATTATATAATAAATCTGAATAATTGTCAATATATTTGTAAATATAATGGTCAATATCGTATTCGATTCAGATTGACAATATATTTGTAAATATATTTGTTAATACTCGTATATTATTTCTTTTTCTTGTCCAGCTTGTCAAGACCCAGCATCTTAACTCCAAAATATACAACCAGAGCTATCACAATAAAGTCAATCAACATGCTAATAAAAGCTCCGTATGCAATTTTGGACTCACCGATTTGAACCCCCATGTCTTTCAAATTTCCAACCTTTCCGAGGGCCAAACCTAAAAGTGGATTAATAATATCGTTAACCAACGATGCGACCAGTTTGGATATTGCACCTCCCAATATAAAACCGACAGCAAGTCCGACAACTCCCTGCTCGCGTACAAATTCAATAAATCCCCTCACACCAACTTCACCTCCCTTCTCTAATACTTTTTTTGTTAATTCGCGGTTTTTCATCTGAATTTTTTTATACTTCTGGCTGAACGGGTGAGCGATGCGATCTCACTCGGGGTGAGTTTTCTTTGTTCACCCTCCTTTAAATTACCGATTCTAACAGACCCAATTGCGATTCGTTCTAATTTTACCAACTCGAGATTCAACGCCTCACACATACGCCTGATTTGTCTTTTCCATCCCTGATACAGCACCACTTTTACAATGGTTACTTGCTCACGAGATGATTGGACAGTTGCCTCACAGGGCGCTGTCATCCCTTCTTCCAGTTTTACGCCTTTTTTAAACTTCATGAGCACCGATGAATCAACAAATCCACGGATATAGAGGAGATATGTTTTAGGAATGTGATATCGAGGATGAGTTAGAAGATTGGTAAAATTTCCGTCGTTTGTGAGAATGATTAGTCCGGTTGTGTCTTTATCAAGCCTACCGACCGGAAAAAGCCGCGATTTCGTTCTAACTAAGTCTACAACCGTTCGCCTCCTTTGCTCGTCTTGAGCAGATGATATAATTCCAAAAGGTTTATTTAGCAGAATATACTCGAGACGCGGTTCATAGAGTTTTTTCCCGTTAATACTCACTGTATCTTTTTTCGGATCAAGACGTATTCCCGGTTCGTCTACCCGTACATCATTGATAAGAACCGTTTTGGATTTTAGAACATACGGAATTTTTCTGCGCGCTGCAACGCCCAGCGATGACAGGTATGAATCGAGACGAACCGTATTATTCGTACTTTGGTGAGATTTTGTAGATTGCATCGTCGCCTTCATTGACTGACCCCCTTCCGTCTCTGTTGCTTGTTGAAAAATAAATATGTCCTTCAGGTGACTGTGCTACTTCGCGTATTCGACCAAAGGATACTTCCGGTATTTTCTCGTACGATGTAATTGATGCCCTATCTTCCGACAATTCTACATCTAGTATCCCCTCACCCCGCAAAAGACCTACAAGAAAATGATTTTTGAATTGAGGCAAAAGATCTTCCGTATAGAACATCCCCGAAGCCGGAGCAATAGCAGGTGTAAATACTTCCAATGGCGAAACGAGCCCCACCTTTGATTTCTCATGAGAGACCGTCGGCCAGCCATAATTCTCTCCCTTTTTTATTATATTGATTTCATCGCCTCCTGCAGGCCCATCAAATACAGACGGCCCGTGTTCTGTTGAAAAAAGAGTGCCCGAAACCGGATCCCAGTCGATTCCCTGAGGATTGCGGTGTCCAAGTGAGTAGATGGGAGAGCCCTGGAAAGGGTTGTCTTCTGGAATCGAGCCATCCGAGTTAATTCTGAGAATTTTTCCTCCCAGCGAAGATCTGTCTTGGGCAATATTTTTATCTGTCGCGTCTCCCGTTGTGATATACAGCTTTTGATCGGGCCCAAATCTCAATCTGCATCCGGCATGGAATTGTGCAGCTGGAATCCGATCAAGTATCGTTTTATCCTCTTTTATTTCACCGGCATCAAAAGTAAGTCTAACTACCTTGTCAAAAAGTTCACCCCCCGACGGATACGCAAGGCACACATACATATATTTGTTTGATTCAAAATCGGGATCAAGCACCATTCCCATCAGTCCCTCTTCCGAATTGGTTGAGACATCATCAAATTCATACAGAGGCGAACGAACAAGACTCCCGTCTTTTATTTGTCTGATTGCACCGTTCCGTTCGGTAAAAAGAATATTATTCTCTTCGATAAATACCAAACTCCACGGAACGAATAGATTTTCTGCAACTTTTTCAATTACAATCCCCTTCACTTCCTCATCTTCCCGGATTGTGGTCTCCGAATTTGTAATAAATACTTTCTTCCCCGCTTCAAGCGGATCTTTTCTAAAAACTCCGAGATAATTTGCAGCATACCATCCCGATGTGAGAACTATTAAAATGAGCACCCCCACAAGAATATATATTTTTCTCATGCCCTTATTATACAACGAGTTGGTAGGCGAAAAGATTTTTCTAGATCAATCAAATTGGAAATTACTCCTCGGGAAAATTATTCAAGATGAATTCACGACTCCTTATCATAGCCTCACTCCATGAAGGTCCTGCAAGGTTGTGATCGGCCCCCGGATAAATAAAAAGTTCTACATCTTTTTCAAGGTCGGTTAATTTTGTTTCCAACTCTTGCGACCACTCTACGGGCACGGCGTCGTCTGATGTACCTTGGTGTATCTGAAGGGTGGCCTGAATCCATGAATAGTATTGTGGTGGAGAATATTCAAAAACGTCGTACTGCTCTTCAAAGTCTGCAACAACTCGTCTTAGCGCTTTCCCTTCATCATCGAATTCGTCTGTAAAATACAGAATTGAATAAGGAAAGGGCTTGGAGACAGGAGCCCAAAGAGCCGTCGGGTATTTTGCGCCGCTTATCGCAAGGGTCGAAAGCGCAATTTGACCACCATTTGAATGTGCCCATACTCCCACTTTCTGAGAGTCTGCAAAAACTGCCGAGTACGATGCCGCAAGACCTTCGTTAAGTTTTGGTAACGATGCAAACAAGTTAAGAACTGTAGTATAGGTTTCGAAACGGGACTCAAGCGAATCAAATGAATCCATATCGGATTCACCATATCCCAAAAAATCGGGAGAAATAGTTATGAATCCGTTGTGAGAAAAGTATTCGGCACCTCTATTTGTTCCAATTCCTGAATTATACGAAGCCCTCTCAACAAAACCTCTGAGCATCACAAGAATCGGATATGTTCCGGGAGTCTTAGGAACATTGAGAACCCCGGAAACTGTCTTTCCATCGGAATTATAGTAAAACATCTGCGTTACAATGGAATCGTCCTCGTGAATATCTCTTCCAAGTATAATTTCCGATGGTGTGTACGATCTTTTTTGAAGTTCTTTAAATGAATATTTGAGGAGAGTTTTTTCCTTCGCGGGTTCTGATTGTTCCGCAAATGGCGAAATTGGGCTTTTGGCTGATTGCGTTGAATAGTAATACATTCCACCCAGAATACCGATTCCAAGAATTACTCCGATTGCAAAAAGAATGAGACGCATCAGATCTATTATAACCCGGGCCAGAGTTGAGTCTAGTGCTCCGGTTCCTGGGGTTTTTCGTGTTCTTCCTCAGCAGTTTCACCAAGCTCGACAGTGGTATCTCCCTCGACCACCTCTTCATGACCCTCTTCTACAGCAGTGGGTTCGGTGTGAACTTCGGGCGCTCCCACAGCCGAACGAAGAACTACAACGAATGTGAGTAATAGAATGATTGCAAAAATTGCAGCCATGAGTGGATTGGGTTTCATAGGTTGTATTGTATATTGACACGCAGCGTGAAATCAAGTGAATTGTCTCAATTCAAACACCCCAAGTGATATAATTGGGCAATGGGTACATTAAATGAGATCTCAAAGATCTTGATCTCCTTCTACTCCGAAGAAAAAAGGCACGACAGCTCTTTTGGAATTACTGTCAGTCCTATTGTCTCCAAACTTGCCGAATGGTACGAAAAACTTCGCAACGCGATGGAATATCGGCAAGAAGAAGTAGTATTTCAAAGTGCAATAAAACGAATTTTGACAAGAAAACTACTCCTCAGAATGGATGCATCAATTGGAGAAGCACTAACTCGAGAACTTGTTTGGGCAAAATACGTTCCCGAAGACGAAATTAGTGATCATGAAATAGGACTGATAGATAAGAAGATCAAACTATTCCTCGAGCTAAAAAAACAAATTGCCGCTAAAAAAATTTTACGAGGTGACATCTTAAATGAATGGATCGTTGAAATTCTGTCATCGGATCTCACAGAATTACTCACCCCCAGTCAAGAAAAAGAAGCAATGATTAACTATATCTTTCATGCGCTCGAAAAAAATATTTCCGTCGAAAATGAAGAAGATGAAGTTAAAAATATTCAACTATATATTGCTATTCGTCGAATGTACGCGAAAGAAAACAACGCACTCCTTCGTCACAGCCTATTCAAGCAATATTTCGGAGAGTTAACAGACGAGTCTCTTGCAAAAGTCATTGAAGATTTTGAGAAAGGATACAAAGACATCGAAGCATCTCTTGACCACTACCTCAAACATAAAATGCAGTCGTACGTAAAAAAATTTATTCCTCCATTTCTTATTCTTGACCAACTGCTTCATGATAAAAAATCGGGCATACAATCTCTTTTGGACAACAAGGAAGAATTTAATAAAGAAATTGAGAGGTTATGCAACGAAAAATACCGCTCAATCCAGACAAAAGTTAACAGAGCAATTTTGCGAAGTTTCGTTTTTGTTCTGATTTCAAAAGTTTTCTTTGGCTTTGCGATTGAAGGGACATACGAACGACTTGTATATGGACACATCATATGGCTCTCGCTTGTTCTTAACATCGTGATTCCCGTGACCGTAATGGCGCTTTCCGTACTTTTTATGAAACAGCCAAAAGGAGATAATACAAAAAAAATCCAAGAAGGTATTGACCTATTACTGTTCGGTGAATTCCCTAAAATTGGATATAAAACCATTCTTAAGAATCCGAAAGTTCGAAGAATTTCATTTATTCAATCGGTTTTTTGGGTTCTTTCATTTCTAACTTACATCGTCAGTTTTGGTGTAATAGTTTATTTACTTCGACTTGTGCAATACAATGTTGTAAGTATCGGAGTTTTTCTGTTCTTTTTTGCCATCATCTCGTTTCTTATTTACAGAATCTACCAAACCTCAAAAACGTATTCGTATCTGCAACGTCCAAGCATAAGAAGTCTTTTTGTCGACTTTTTCTTCCTTCCCATTGCACAAGTCGGGAGAAGACTAACGGAGGGAATTTCGCAAATAAATATAATGTTATATATTTTTGATTTTGTAATAGAGACTCCCTTTAAAGCACTTTTTCAATTTTTTGACCAATGGTTTTTGTATCTTCATAGCAGACGTGAGACAATGGATTAGATGGAACGCAAAAAGCGATCGATTGTCAAAACCCTCGGATATCGTACTATTCTTATAATTACCAATGGACTAGTAGTATTCTTGGCAACAAAAAGGATTGACTTAACTATCGGTGTTTCTATCTGGACCGCAATCTTAAATACGGTTATCTATTACATCTATGAACGGTTTTGGAATTCTATTCGTTGGGGTAAAAAATAGATATCTTGATTTTTAAATAGTTTTTCCTTATAGTAAAAACCTATGGATGACACACTATCACAAGACGGTTTTGAAAGTATAGATAATGCAAAAGAAGTTGCAACCGCCGGGAAAAGGGATCAAGTTGCGCTCATCCGCAATCTTGAAGAGTTGATCAACGCAAAAATTTCTTCAATAGACGAAACCCAAAAGAAAATGAACGAGCACAAAGAAATGCTTGATTCTATTTTTGAGAACGAGCCAACCTACCAACAACATTCAAAAGAAGCAAAAGAAGCAATTAAAGTAAAGACAGCAACTAAAAAAGAGATTCTGAAACGGCCCGATGTTGCACAAGTCACAGCTAAATATAATGATGAGAAAGCAAGCTTTAGAGATCTAAAAGAAGACTTATCATCACTTCTTCAAGAATACGCCCAAACAACCGGAAGAACACAATTTGAACTTCCTGACGGTTCCGTAAACGAAATTGTCTACAACGCCCGCCTCGTCAAACTCCCAGGTTCGAAATAGTTTTTTATTCAGTATAAATTTCGTACAATACCATTGTGACCGAAAAGAATTCCAAACCCTTTGTCTGGCATCGCAAACATCAAAATAGCGAAGATGTACACGACAGCATACAGAATATCACGCGGGGCGTTCTCATATCCTTTGGTGTAATTGGTGCATTACTTGTAACTGTACTTCTAACATTTCACATCGAAATATCCATGGTTTTCAGAAATTTAGTCTATGGGGAGCCGATCATCATAAAAAGACCAATTTCAATAGTAAGAAACGTTCCTATATTCCACAAAGATGCGATTGATTCATCACCGATAAGCGTTGATGTCCCGGTAGAAATAAACCGGAACCCAACATCAAATCACACTACCCCCGCGCCCACTCCTTCGGAGGTTACAAAGATCGGCTCATATACATACCAAGTCAGAATCGGCTCTGATGAGAGAATGGCAACTCCAACAGAAATAAGGGATGCGTTAAATGAATACAGAACGACACATGGAAAATCCGAACTCCAATGGGATGAAGTTCTGGCGCAGTATGCACAAACACGCGCAAAATATTTCTCTGACAATCAGATACTTGACGAGCACGAAGGATTCCGAAGGTTTGTAAACAATGATAACGGTTTTGAGAAATTAGGATTCGATTCTTTAGGAGAAAATTCAGCATATTTGTCGGGAGGAGAACTGATGGCCGGCACAATTATCGAAAAGCTTTTCGCAAGTGACATTTATCACGACAATAACCAGCTCGATACCAAATGGACACATATGGGTGTCGGGATTGAAGGACTTGCGATAAATGTGATTTTCGGCGGAAATAAAACAGAATAACCTAGACTACTGTTCTTAATTTCTGGAGACGTTTCACAGTAATTTTACTTCTTTTCGTATACGAGATGTAGCCTTTTTTTTCAATTTTTTTCATTTCAATACTTACGGTTTCTCGCGTCAAACCCACAAGCGATGCGATATCTCTGTGAGTAAGGCTTACTTTAATCACAATTTCTCCTTTTTGTTTTTCTTCACCAAACCGTTCGGCGCAAATTGCAATAATTGATGCAACCCTTCCGGAAGCAGACCCAAAAGCAAAAAATTGAATTCTTTCCAACAATCCGTAAAACCTGGTAATAATTTCATGATTCAACATTTGAGCTTCTGCTGGGGAATTTTGTATTAAAAGCTTTACGCTTTCCGATTCGCCCTTATAGACGGCAGCACTTGTCATCGCTTCAAAAAAATAAGAATTTGTGTCATTTCCGATAAAAACTTCGAGAGGAAAAATATCGCCTTTTTTGAGGATCGCCAAGGTTAATTCTTCACCCGACGGAGTAATCACATAATTTCTGACATAGCCCGATTTTACACAGTATGTAGAATGTAAGGAGTCTTGCGCACGAAGAATGAGTTCTCTTTTACGGAATTGTAGAGTACGAACCTTTGGTAAATTTGAGAATAGAGTAATCAAATTTACCTGTATTCTACATAAAAATGCCGGTAGTAAGCAAATTTACATTCACATTGTAATCTCGCATACACTTCAAAAGTAGTAGATATTACTGCGATTCACTCAAAAATAGTCTATATATAGTATTGCATATTAGCCAAACACTATATGTGCAAATCGTATGAATAATAGTCCTTAAAACAACATGAAAAATAATCTTCGAACGGTGCCACAAGAACGGTCTGTTTTGTATACATACCCGAATGAGAAGGTTATTTTAGTAACAAGATCACATTGGAGCTCTATTCTCCTGTCTCTTTCAATCATCATTTTTACCTCATTAATCCTCCTGACAGCGCTTCTTACCGCATTTTATGTAATTAAATTCTCGACCATATTACTCATAGCCTCATGTCTTCTATTGCTCGTATCGACATCACTTTTAGTGAACCAAAAGATAATTGAGTGGTATTTTCACCTGTACGTTATATCCGACAAAAAAATCTTGGAAATCTTCCACTCTCCGTTAATATTTGGGAAGGTAAAAGAAATCTTATTGAGCCAGGTAAGATGTACTGAGGTTGATTCTGAAATGAAAGGGCTCCTGGATCACATTTTTAATATCGGTGACGTAACAATTACCTTTGACAGACCGACGCATGAGAAAGAGGTTGTTTTAAAAAGCATCAAACACCCAAATGCTTTATGCAATCATCTATCTACCTTCCTTGTCAGACAAAAAGAAAATAATCCAAACTCCGATTATTGGGTCAGAGACGATCAAAATTCAGAGAAGATTTATGTAGAGGATTTTCAGAATTAGGAGGTGATACGTATGTCCAGAATTGATCCTGCAGCAACAATTGTAATATTTACAATTACTCTGCTTGTGGTAGGAGTTGGAGAATTTATTATGCATGAAGCAAAAAAATCCAACTTAAAAATTGGGATCCCCATCGAGGGTTTCGCCAGAAACACACTAGTATTCCAAACAGCTTTGCACGCAACGGCCGTGTTGATGGTTGGAATGCTTATCATATTCTTCTGATAGAAGAAATTCAGCGGCAATGATACAATATGCCATATGATTTCATTTGATGACTTTTCTAAAATTGAAATGAAGGCGGGAACAATAGAAAGAGCAGAATCGGTTGAAAAATCCGATAAGCTTTTGAAATTATCCGTGGACTTTGGAGAAGAGAAAAGACAGGTTATATCCGGTATCGCGCAGTATTACACAATTGAAGAATTAGTCGGAAAACAATTTATATTTATCACAAATCTTGAACCAAGATCTATCATGGGGTTTGAAAGCCAAGCTATGATACTTGCAACAGACGAAGAGGTCGGGCTAGTTTCACCTGTAAAGCCGGTGCCCAACGGTGCAAAATTACGCTAATGGACAAAAAGGAGAAAAAAGTACAGATTAATTTGAACCCGGCTCATACGCCAGTTCTTTACACGGATACGATTTTTATGAACGTCAACGATGACGGGGTAACGCTTGATATGGGCCAAAAAGTCGGTAAAGGGGAACAATTAACAATTGTTACAAGAGTCGGAATGAGTCGCGAACACGCAAAAAAATTTGTTAAGAAATTATCGGAACTCCTGGCTCTCTCGGAAAAAAATCCGAAAAACGCCTCTACTAATTAAATAGCTCCAAAAAGGCAGGCAGCATCACTACCAAGCCGATGATACACGCGAAAACTGCCGAAAGCAAAACTGCAGCTGCGGCGACATCTTTTGCAATTTTTGCCTCACGTCTGTGTTCCTGAACAATAAGATTGGTCATTTCCTCAATTGCGGTATTTACCAACTCTGCAAACCACACAAAAAATACTGCCAACACTACTAAGAAAAATTCCGACTTCGGTATTCTTAAAAACAAAGCAATAATTATCGCAAGTATTCCGACAATGCTATGGATCCGTAAATTTTGATCGACTGAAAGTCCTAATCTTATTCCCTCGAAAGCGTACCCGAAAGATTTAATAAGAGTGCGAAAGTTAACCATACTGTTATCCTATTATGAAATTTGCCAGCGTCAAAATCAACAGTCCAACCACAAACCCAACCGACACTTCGCTGAAAGTATGTCTTTTGACATAAACTCTTGACCACCCAAGAAAAGGAATAAGAATCGGAAGAAGAACCAACAAACCTCCATAGTGCGCTGCTGCAGCAATGCTTACTATTGTCATCGATGCGATATGAACACTTGCTTTTATGCGGATATTTATTAACTCCAAGACAATGATAAAGACGAGAAAAAGCAGGGAAAATTTAAGAATTGTTTCCGATACCCCTACTGCCCTGCCAAAAAGATAAAAAACGATACAAAGAAATATTACAACTTGGTAGAGAAGAAATCGTTGCTTTCTTTTTGAAACATCAAAGTTGGAAAAATGTTTTGTCTTCATCCCCCATTTGATAAAAGCAATCAGTAAAATATTTATGACCACCAATAATGCGCCCCAAAGAAAAAGTTTTTGTAGATCCCAATTAAAATTTTCACCAATAAAAAAGAGTATTCCTAGATCGAATAAAACGAATGGGTGAAGAATTGTAGAAATAATGCGGGCAGCTTTTTCCATTTATGATAGCAGAGCAATTGTTCTTTCTTTGCCTAAAATTGCAAACGCCTCAGCTATTGGGAGCCCTTGTTTTTCGCCGATGATTACTTCGTATAAGGCCGGAAATTTATATTTTTTGCTGAAGATATATTCGGTAAGAATTTTATTCTTAATTTCCTCTGTGTTCCAATTTTCAATTCCTTCGAGTAGATTTTTTATGCTGTTTTTTAATTCGTTCTGCTCGGGCGTCAGCTCTTTTTTTGAGGGGTGTAAAAAGGGTTCTATAAGCGACCTAAATTCTTTCAAAGTTTTCATTCTGGTTTTGGCAATTTCGATAAAAGATATCATTTCATCTTTTTGAGCAATTAACTCAATTAGAAGTGGATCGTATGCAAGAAGCTTGTCAAAAATTTCATAATTGTCCATTTGCATAAGGTACTCCCCGTTCAACCATGTTAATTTTGTTACATCAAAAATCGGCCCAACGGGTTTGAGATCCTTTAATTCAACAGCCGAGATAAATTCCTCCAGACTAAATTTCTCTTTTTCTTCCGGGTGGCTCCACCCCATGAGTGCTAAATAATTCAAGATTGCCTCGGGTAAAAATCCTTCGTCTTTGTACCATTCAACATTTGTGTGTCCTTGTCTTTTTGAAAGTTTTGATTTGTCGGGATTTCGTAGAACCGGTGTATGAAAAAACAATGGTTTTTCCCATCCAAAAAATTGGTATAAAAGGACATGTTTGGGAGTCGATGAAAGCCATTCTTCACCTCTTAAAACGTGCGTTATTTGCATTATGTGATCATCAATTACAACTGCTAAATGATACGTAGGAAATCCGTCACCTTTCATAATCACCTGATCGTCAACCGTTGAAGATTCGAACGTTATCTCACCACGTATCTCGTCTCTAAGGGTAATTTGTGTGTTTTCGGGGACTTTCATCCGCACGACGAATGACTTACCGCTCTTGATTTTTTCTCGTGCCTCATCAAGTGTAATATTTCTACAATACTTGTCGTACATTGGTTGTTTGCCCTGATCCTGTTGTAATTTTCTTACTTCATCAAGCCGTTCCTTTGTGCAAAAACAATAATATGCATCACCCTGACCGATCAGTTGTTCTGAATATTCTTTATAGAGATCAAGTCTCTCTGACTGTCGATAGGGACCGAATTCTCCACCCTTTCTCGGACTCTCGTCTTCTGAAAGTCCGAACCAATCAAGCGATTGGAATATTTTTTCTTCTGCATCCTCAACAAATCTTGCCCTATCGGTATCCTCAATTCTTACAATAAAACGCCCGTTATGTTTTTTGGCAAATGCCCAGTCAAAAAGTGCCTGATATATAGTCCCAATGTGGGGATATCCTGTCGGACTGGGTGCAATGCGTGTACGAATCATAACTTGAATTGTACCCAAGAATCACTCTATACTCAAGTATGGCCTCGCTTGCGAGTATTACTTTTGAGCTCAGACTGGTAATAAAAATCATTGTTGGAATCCTAATTGGATTATTTCTGATCATGATTCTTTATGGAGGAGGTGTATTTGTTAAAAACAGGTTCTTCCCGGATCCTCCAATACCTCCCGATATGGCGTTAGGTAAATTGCCGGATCTTACCCTTCCAAGTCAATCAAAGAATTCTGTCGGATTTAACGTAAACACAAAAACCGGCAATCTTCCTTCCACTGCAGATCGTGCAACAGTCTTCCGCAATAAGCCATTTGAAACGAGTCTCACGGCGCTACAAGATACACGGGGAAGAATAGAAAACCTTAAATTCACCAGTCGAGAAGAGAAAATTTCAGAAACAGTTTTTCGTTGGACAAAAGATACGGGTGAAACAATATCGCTTGATATATACACGAAAGACTTCGCACTCGAGTCAAACTTTCTTTCGTTTCCCGAAAAATATACTGTGGGATCCTTCAATATGACAAAAGACCACCTAAAGGGAGTTGTAAGTGGATTCTTGGGCATCCTAAATATAGATCTTTCAAATTTTGACTATGAAGCAATGAGAGTTCGATACTACCGAATCAGTAATAATGCTCTTGTTCAAGTAGAATCACAAAACGAGGCTCAAATAGCGCGTGTGGATCTGTTTCAAAAAAGGATTGAGGTAAAAGTTGAGCCTGAGAAAATCGAAACAATACCAATTTTTTACCCCGAATATAACGGATCAACCATGCATTTTTTCATCGGAGAGTTGGCTAGTTCTCTTGAATTGTCGGTTGTAAAAGCAGAATTCTATCAACACATTCCAAATCTTGAAGAATTCGGAACGTATCCCATCATCTCTATTCAAAATGCCCTCGATGATTTAAAAAGAGGTAAAGGTATTGTTTTAACGGAAAAACCGCTTAATTCCCAGACCTTCCAGATTACGGATGCCGGAGTTGCATATTATTATGGAAAAGAGGACGCAGGATTTTTGTATCCGGTATATGTTTTTTACGGCAGTGATTTCTATGCAATCGTAAGTGCACTTGCACCCGAATCAATAAGTAATGAGACGAATGGAGTCAATAATTGAGTTCATAATGGTTCTTGTGTCATAAAACCTATCCTCACTTTTAAATAAGACGATAATATATCTTCTTCCATTATTCACCAGTGATGTTACCAATACCCCACCCGCTTCTTCAGTAAATCCTGTTTTAATACCATCTACCCCTTTATATCCAATAAGCTCGTTCAAATTAGTCAAACTATGGCGAATCTTTCCCTCGGAGTCGGTTACGTCGACGCGTCTTGTCGATACGATTTTCTTAAGAGTTTTGTTTTGTAAGGCCTCATTCCCAAGCCGTGCCATATCAAATGCCGTAGTATAATTTGCATCATCATACCCCGCAGGATCAACGAAGCGCGTGTTATCCAAATCCAGTTCTTCAGCTTTTTTATTCATCGCATCAACAAACCCGATATAACCGGTCGGATAATGTGAAGCCAATGTAAAAGCGGCATCGTTACCTGATGGGAGCATCAACCCATACAGTAAATTTTCTACACTTATTTTCTCGTCTTCAAACAATCCCATAGATGATCCTTCTACAGTCGCAAGTGAGGGAACTGTTAGTATTTGATCAATTGGATATGAATCGAGCACAACAAGAGCAGTCATAATCTTTGCTGATGATGCCGGAGTAAATCTCAGTCTGGAATTCTTTTCGGTTATAACAACACGAGCCTCTGGGTCGTATACGATATATGAAGGAGTTGAAACAAAAAGTGCCGAATGAGTTGCTTCAAGTTTTGGGTATACAAAAGATCCAGCACTCAGAACACTGTCACTGGGTCTTTGTGAAAAATTCGTATTTTGGAACAAATATGCCGCAACAATAAGAAGTGACAAATTAAAAAATGAAAATAGAAATGAAATTTTTAGCAGAACTCTTCTTTGTCGAAAAAATGACCAAACTGAAGAAAAAAGATTTTGTTTTTTAACAGACAAAAGTACTTCAGCACTCTCTTTCAGCACTTGTTTTTTTGGGGGGGCTTTTTTCCTAAACCTCTTCTTTTTCTTTAGAGAATCTCTCATCTACGCGCTCCATGTCTCTTGGGAAAAGACTTGCTTCTCGCACATTTCCAAGATTGAGAACATGCATAGTTATTCTCTCCAAACCAAGAGAAAATCCACCCTCAGGTGGCATACCAAATCGAAATGCTTTAAGATACATTCCAAACGCTTCAGGGTTCATTCCTTTATTTTTTATGGCTTCTATTAATTTTTCCGTTTCGTGGATTCGCATGCTTCCGCTTGAAATTTCAACCCCGCGGAATAATAAATCAAATGATAGACTAAGATCCGGATTTTGCGGATCGGGTTCGGTATAAAATGCACGCTTCTTCAAAGGAAAATGAGTGATCGTAACAAAATCCGAAGAATGATTATTCTTGGCCCAAGTACAAATATCTATTTCATCCTGTGGTTCAAGATCTTTTTCTCCTCTATTATCACGTCCGGTTTCTTTAAAGATTATTTCCTGAGCCTCAGAGAGCGTGAGTCTTGGAATTGATCCATAAAGTACTTTGTCAACTCCAAATTCTCTCAAGACGTATTCGCAGGATGTTTCAGTGTGTTGAATCATTTTTGTTGCAATTTTCTCAAGAATATCAAGAAGTGAAGAAAAGTCTACAAATCCGATCTCACAATCCATTTGTGTTACCTCTGATAAATGACGGGTGGTAACTGACGGCTCGGCTCGATATGCGTGAGAAATGGTGTAGACTCTTTCAAAAACCGGAACCATCATTTGTTTGTAGAGTTGAGGACTTTGGGTCAAAAATGCATCGTGTTCATAGTACTTAACCTTAAAAACTTCTGCACCACCCTCGGTCGATGATGCTGATATCGTAGGGACTACAATTTCGGTACAACCTTCTCCACTAGCCGCATTTCTAAAACCTGCAAGTAAGGCTTCTTGAACTTTAAAAATTCCCTTTATTTTTTTATGTCGTAACGACAACGGTCTCCAATCAAGTAATGTAGGAAGTTGTAACTCTAAATCTTGTGTTCCCATATCAAAGGGTAAAACTTCTGACTTTGACAGAATTGTTAAGGTTTTGGATTCAAGTTCTACCGTTCCGGTCGGAAGATCCGGATTAACATTCTTTTCATTTCTCTTGTGAATAATTCCATCAATACGCACGACATCCTGAGGATGCATATCGGAAACTTTTTGAAAATCCTCAGGAGTCTGAGACTGAATTACAACAACTTGCAAAATTCCGGTTCTATCACGAACATCAAGAAAGGCAATTTTTCCATGGAGACGTATTGTCTCTACAAATCCTGCAATCGTCACCTCTTCTTCTATTTTCCCAATAGTGTCTTCAATTAGTAATCTTTCCATAGTTTTATCATAACCCATAATTGATATATTTTATATGGGTTTGTGAGTATGATATCTTACCCCTTTTTGTGCGTATTGACAAGCATGAATAAATGCAATATCATTAATTTTGAACTTAAATTAAAAATATGAATTTTTGTCCCGTGCAATCCAAGCCACACTCCTTTTTCCGAGCAATCGGATAGGGAGTCTTGGGATGCATTACGCACTTCAAAGACTCCCCAATGCGGGAGTTTTTTTTTGGGAATATGGGAATACAAGAGAGAAATTTTATATCAAACAGTCGGCCAACACCCGACGCAAGATATTTGGCTCAAGATGAACCGTTTATGATAGATTCGGTTTCCTCTGCAATCCGAGCATACAGAGAACAACTCAGAAATGCCGGAGTAAATACAACAGATATTCAGACTACAGTTACAAATCAAATCTTAGGGTTGATGAATGCCGAGAGAAGACCATACATTCTTGATGCTCTACAAACAGTAACGGGTACACTACCCATTCAAAATCAAATATCCGAAGGCAAACCAACGTTGCCAGAACCACCAACTTGGGCAGCTCGCGAAAGCACCGAACAATTTATGGTACAGGGATTGGAACATGAACTAACACCTACACCATGGAAACAAATGACTAAGAAAGGAATTGTCAAAGGACCGGGAAGGTATAGTTCAAAGAGGTAATTTGAAATTTGATATATGAGAGAAATTAATATACCGAATTTGAGTAATTTTCTTCCTAACGAACAGGAGGCAATAAAACGTGGGGATATCCCCTACACAGCCGAATGCGGGGCATGGAGAGAGGCTACGCCGCAAGACCAACCCCACCCAAGCCATGTCCTGGGAAACACTGAAAAAAAGAAGGAGATGATTCCTATTCGCCTTTATGGACCTGGAACTACAAATTCAACTAATGAATTCGATGCAGTATTGGGGGTCGAGTATGATCCTACTCAATTTAGAGTTTGGGAAACAGTCGAATCAGCCAATCTCCAATCTCTTACGACCAGCTGAAGTTTTTTGTTTCCATTCCACTCATTTATTGAGAGCAGGAAAACAATATCCATCCTCTGGCCGACCACAGGAATAACTTCATCCGTTGCTATTCCAAACTTTACGGCTGAAATGGTACTTCTTCCTGTTTTTAATTTTAGAGAAATATGATTTAAGTCCTTTCCAATTCGTTTCACTGAAACTATTTCCGTGTTCTCTGTGATAAAAAGCGGCTCGTGGTTTCCCATACCAAACGGTGAAAGCTCGTGAATTTTTTTAAATGTCTCCTCATTTAGGAATTTTTCATTTAATTCACAATCGATTGAAAGAGATCTTTCAAAGTGAGAATCATTGATAATTTCCTCCGCTTTTTTAGTCAATTCGTCGACAAACAATTCGATATGCTCTGTCCGAAGCGCGAACCCTGCCGCCATTGGATGACCCCCCACTTCAGTCAAGAACGTCGATGCACTTCGTATCAATTCAATAATATTGACACCTTTTATAGATCGTGCCGATCCTTTGGAAATTTCTTCTCCCTTTGAGATAACAAGAGTGGGTCTATAAAAATTTTCAGCAAGACGAGATGCTACAAGACCAATAATACCCTGGTTATATTCGGAGGAAGAAGAGACAATTATTTTTGTTTTCTCATCAAAAAGGACATTTTCCTTTGCAAGGATTATTAATTCCTCGGTCATTGTTTGTCTTTTTTTGTTAACGTTTGAAAGGGTTTGCGCAAGCATCCTTGCCTTATTCACATCTTTTGTGCATACGATTCTGAGAGAGTCGAGCGCATTTTCAAGCCTTCCTGCCGCATTGAGTCTTGGAGCAATGACATGTCCAATTTCATAAACACCGATATTTTTTTGAGCTATTCCTGCTTGTTCGCACATTGCTTTTATTCCCGGCCTAATAGAATTTCTGAGAGCATTCAATCCAAAACTTAAAATAATTCTGTTTTGATCAACAAGCGGCACAAGATCCGCAACGGTAGCAAGTGCGGCAAGCTCAAGACGAGTATCATTTTTTTCTAACTTCTTTTTTTCAAGAGCAAGAGATAAAAACAACGCTACACTTGCACCACATATTTTTGTTGTATGAATGATCGAATATGCTTTCGGTAGATCTTTTTTTTGTGTATGGTGATCGGTTACGATAACGTCAAGATTTTTTGAAATTGCATAATCGATCGGATCGTTCGCTACAATTCCGTTATCGACGGTGATAATTAATTTTGTCTCAGGGTATTCTTTCAAAACTGAATCAATTCCTTTTTCTGAAATCCCATAGCCCTCATTAACCCTATGAGGAATATACGGATGAATATTTTTATATTCCAAATTCCAAAAGAATGTCTCCCATAAAATTGCTGTGCCTGTTATTCCATCGACATCATAATCTCCAAAAATAATTATTTTCTCATTCTTTCTTATTGCATCATAAATCCTATCAAGTGTTTTATCGACCTGGTGTTGATCGATTCCGGTATTTTTAAATGTCACATCCTCGAGTCTGGGGTGGAGGAAATTTTCCTTATCAGAATTCTTTGTAATACCTCTGTTTTCAAGAATCAGATCAATAAGTTCTTTGTGATTTGCGGGGATTTTGGATGAGTAGATGTTCCATTTTTTCATGATATACTTTGTCTGTGAGAGATTATACCATTCCTCAAGAGATTGTAAGTATTTATCATACGATAAACTCTCAAGGTTTTGAAGTTTATTTGGTAGGAGGATGTGTGAGGAATTTGTTAATGGATCTACCGGTTAAAGATTGGGACCTTACAACAAATGCAACTCCGGAAAAAATTCAAGAAATATTTCCCGATTCATTTTATGACAACGCTTTTGGAACCGTGGGGGTTGTCTATTCAACCCCGGTCGAGTCCGATAAAAATTATGCAGAAATTACAACATTCAGAACTGAATCAGGATACACAAATAACCGTCACCCGGATAATGTTAGTTGGGGAGAAAATATCGAGGAGGATTTATCCAGACGAGATTTTACAATAAATGCAATTGCGGCAAGAATTCTTGAAAACAACGATTTGGAATTTGTGGATCCATATCATGGTAGAGAGGCAATAGAACAAAAAAAAATAATTGCTGTTGGCAATCCCCGGGAACGTTTTGGAGAAGATGCATTAAGAATGCTGCGTGCCGTGCGATTTGCCGCACAATTAGGATTTGAAATCGAAAATGATACGCTAGACTCTCTTAAGGATCTGAGAGAAAATATCCGGACAATTTCTTGGGAACGAATTCGGGATGAATTTCTTAAACTGCTTTCAAGCATTCGTCCATACGAAGGTGTAATGCTTATGGATGAGGTCGGGATCCTGGAAATTATTTTACCCGAACTTGAAAAAGGCAAAGAGCTTTCACAAGCTCGACCGGGTAGGCATCATACTGAGGATGTATTCAACCATAATGTATTATCCCTAAAGTTCTGTCCTTCAGAGGATCCGATTGTAAGACTTGCC
Organism: uncultured Gammaproteobacteria bacterium; assembly: GCA_964490835.1. Classification (GTDB taxonomy): domain Bacteria; phylum Patescibacteriota; class Microgenomatia; order Levybacterales; family GWA1-39-11; genus CAZBEA01. Next base: position 2,149 of record CAZBEA010000006.1, on the reverse strand, counting down.
ACATTAATTCATGATGTTGGAAAACCATATGTTGCATCGAATGATGAGGAAGGACTTATTATCTTTTATAACCATGAGGTAAAGGGTGCTCAAGTCGCAGAAGAAATTTGTGATAGATTACGATTATCTAAAAAACAAAAAGAAAAAGTTATAACACTTATTCGCTGGCATATGTTTTCAATTGATGAAACCGTGACGGATCATGCAGTAAGAAAATTTATTAGAAGAGTTGGTACTGAAAATATAAAAGATATCATAGATCTACGTATTGGTGACAGACTTGGTAGTGGTACTGAAAATGCAGAAAGTTGGAGACTGAAAAGATTTAAAGAAATGATAGATAGAGAATTGAACCCACCATTCTCAATAAACGACCTGGCAATTGACGGAAATGATATTATGAAAGAGTTAAGTCTTCCCCCCGGACCGAAAATTGGAGCATTATTACAAAAACTTTTTGAAGAAGTTGACGAGGATTTGTCAAAAAATAATAGAGATTTTCTTCTACAGAGAATAAAAGAACTCTAACTCCCAGAAAGTATAAATTATTGATACAATAGGAACATGTCAAAAATTTTGGATGTTCATAATTTAACGAAAAAATACGGCTCTTATTTTGCTGTTGATCACATTTCATTTTCTCTTGAAAAGGGTGAAATCTTAGGATTTTTGGGGCCAAATGGTGCAGGAAAAACGACGACAATTCAGATGCTGTTGGGTATTACGTCGTGCGACGGTGGAACTATTCAATATTTTGGTAGGGATTTCTTCAAATTTCGCGAAGACTCACTTCGAAAGACAAATTATGCCTCAGCATACAACACGCTTCAGGGAAGAATTTCTGTTTGGGAGAATTTGGTTGTCTTTGGAAGACTTTACTCTGTAAAAAATGCCAAGGAAAAAATACTGCAACTCGCAGATTACTTCGAAGTTAACGAAATTATGAACCAGCGCTTCTGGGATCTTTCTGCCGGACAAAAAACAAGAATTAACATCATGAAAGCTCTTCTCAATGAACCGGAATTACTGCTCCTTGATGAACCCACGGCCTCGCTGGACCCGGACATAGCTGATAAGGTATTGTCATTTATTCAAGAGCTTCAGAAAAAGGAAAAGATATCTATCCTTTATACAAGCCACAATATGGAAGAAGTGACCAGAATTTGTGATCGAGTTATTATTTTGAACAGAGGAAAAATTGTCGCAGAAGACACACCGCAGGAACTTACAAAGAAGATCGACGACGCAACTCTACAAATAACATTCCAAGGAGAAAAAAATAAAGTTGAAAAGTACCTGAGGAAAAAAGAGCAGCAATTTACATTCCCAAACTCATATATGGTGAGAATCCAAACAAAAGAATCTCTCATTCCCAAATTAATTTTTGGAATTTCTAATGAAGATATTTTCCTAACAGATATAGAAGTAAAAAAACCAACACTTGAAGATGTATTCTTATCTATCGCGAGAGGAGAAAAATCATGAATCTGGGGAGAATGCTGGCGATCATGCAACAAGAATACTTCATTACGAAAAGATCTTTAGAAGTAATAATTGATCTTTTCTTCTTTTCGTCAATTACAATTGTTGTTTTTGGGTTTGTTTCAAAATTCCTTGCCGGAGATAACAACGATACCGCAGCATATTATCTGATTGTCGGACTTGCGCTCTGGGAAGTAGTTCGTGTAGGACAATACTCTGTGACGGTTGCCGTGCTTTGGAATGTGTGGTCAAGAAATTTAAGTAATTTATACGTAAGTCCCCTGAGCTCCGTCGAATACCTTGGATCGCTTATGATAACTGCGCTTTTAAAATCACTCATTGTCTTAATTCTTGTAGGAATTATTATGAGAGTAGCTTTTGGATTTGATCTTCTCGAAATTGGCATCATCAATCTCGCCCTTCACTTTTTAAATCTGACAATATTCTCGTGGAGTATGGGAATTTTTATTTTGGGGCTCATTTATAGATTTGGGACAAGAATCCAAGCTCTCTCGTGGGGCCTTATCTTTCTTTTTCAGCCGCTTTCAGCAGCATTCTTCCCTCTATCGGTTCTTCCGGAGCCGCTTCAAAAAATTGCCAAGTTCGTACCGACTTCTTATGTTTTTGAAAGTGCGCGAAAAAATTTAGAGAATCAAAATGTTGATTG
>CAZBEA010000005.1:33118-37127 GCA_964490835.1 uncultured Gammaproteobacteria bacterium | reverse complement strand
TACAAAGGGGTGATATTGTAGGTATCGACTGTGGAGTATATCTTGATGGGTATCACACGGATATGGCAGAAACTGTTCTAATTCCCTCAGGTGACGAGCAGGATAATGTTAAAAAGGAATTTCTAGCTGCAGGGAAGAAAGCACTTTTTAATGCGATATCACAAGTAAAATCAGGGAACAGAGTCGGCCATCTGTCTGAACAGATGCAAAAAGTAGAGGAAAAAGGGTACAAGGTGACGCGCAGTCTTGTCGGACACGGTGTGGGGCAAGATCTCCACGAAGATCCGGAAATTCCAGGGTATTTAGCCGGTTCAATACAAAAAACACCACTTTTAAAGGAAAACATGACAATTGCCGTCGAAATTATCTACAACATGGGGTCAGAGGAACTTCTCTATTCAGGAGAAGACGACTGGACGATAGTCACAAAAGACGGTTCTCTTTCAGGTCTTTTTGAGCGGAGTATGGTAGTAACAGATAACGGTCCAAAGTTGTTAACACGATTTTCGACAGATCGAGTGTAAGTGTTGCGAATTTGAACTGAATTTGTTACAATATGAACTCAAGTGTGACGTATGACACACCAGGGTTCTATTGAGTTGACAGGAGTAGTTAGAGAAGTATTACCAAATACCTTATTTAGAGTAGAAATCGATGGGGGAAGACTAGTACTTTGTCATTTGTCGGGTAAAATGAGGATTCATTTTATTAAGATTTTACCGGGCGACAAAGTAAAGATTGAAATGACACCGTATGATAAAGGAAAAGGAAGAATAACATACAGAATCTAATTACACCTCAGACTCTTCTATAAATTTTTAAACACATGCGTATTGTAGGAATTAATATACCTGATGAAAAGCGAGTAGATATTTCGCTTACCTATATCTATGGCATAGGGAGATCAAACGTAAAACAGGTTCTAACCAATGCTAAAATCGATCCTGCAAAAAGAGTTAAGGATATCACGGAAGACGAGTTTGGTCGTATTCAGAAAGCTTTGGACACTATTAAAGTTGAGGGTGATTTAAGGGCAGAAATAAACGGAAATGTTAAAAGGTTGCGTGAAGTAGGAAGCTATAGAGGATTAAGACACGCTCGAGGTCTCCCGGCCCGAGGACAAAGAACTCGTTCAAACGCACGTACAAAGAGAGGAAAGAGAGTAACGATTGGGGCTATCAAGAAAGAAGTAGCAGCAAAAATGGAAGCAGCTGCAGCTAAGAAAGGTTAAATATGGCTGATAAAAAGAATATAAAGGCAAAAAAAGTTAAGAAAGTAACAACAACCGGCAACGGAAGAGTGTATGTAAATACTACATTTAACAACACAATCGTCACGGTTACGAATGAAAAAGGTGATGCTATATCCTGGAGCTCATCCGGAAATGTAGGATTTAAAGGAACACGTAAATCCACCCCGTTTGCAGCAACGCAAGCTGTTGATGAGGCACTCAAGAAAGCAAAAGAAATAGGACTCCATACTGTTGAGGTTTATATCAAGGGACCAGGAGTAGGTCGAGATTCTTCACTTCGAGCAGTTCGAGCCTCAGGACTTTCAATTTCTATGATTGCAGATATCACTCCAATTCCACATAACGGACCACGGATGAAAAAGAGAAGGAGAGTATAGTTATATGGCACGATACACAGGACCAAAACATAAATTAGCAAGAAGAGAAGGAATTAATATTCTTGGTAAAACATCGGCTTCGCTTGATCGAAGAATCGGGATATTGCCGGGTGCTATGCCTGGGAAAAGAGGAAGAAAACCATCCGAGTATGGATTACAATTGCGCGAAAAACAAAAATTGAAAAGAATTTATGGACTCTTGGAAAAGCAATTTAGGGGATATGTTGAGTCTGCTCAAAGCAAGAAAATGAACACCGAAGAAGCTCTCATTGGAATTCTTGAATCTAGACTTGATAATTTGGTATACAGAATGGGATTTGCCAGCTCTAGAAATCACGCTAGACAATTGGTATCTCATAGGCATGTATTGGTAGACGGTAGAAAAAATAACATTCCATCGTATCAAGTCAAAATTGGTCAGGAAATTACTCTGACTAAGAAAATGTTAGAAGAGGTTCATATTAAAGAACAATTAGAAAATGAAGAAATTCAACTATTACCTTTTGTTACGCAGAAAAAAGGTGTTGGTAAGTATGTTGCGATGCCACAAATGGATGAAATCGCAAATCCTATAGATTATCAATTAGTTATTGAATTTTATTCAAGATAATAGTAAAATATCTTTTTGTTATGATAAATTCAAATTTCAAAGTCGTGGAAGAAAAGAAGGAGGGGAATTTCTCCCAGTTTGTTATCGAGCCTTTAGAGCCGGGATTCGGACACACTCTTGGAGTAGCTCTTAGACGAGTACTTCTTTCCAACATCGAAGGTGCTGCAATCACGTCGGTTAAAATCGATGGTGCCAAGCATATGTTCTCAACTCTCCCAGGACTCAAGGAAGACGTTATCGATCTTATTCTTAATATTAAGTCTCTCAGGGTAAAACTCGCAGAAGAAAAAGAATCAGCAGTCATCAAGCTCTCAAAGACTGGTCCGGGTGAAGTAAAAGCAGGTGATATTGAAGTAAGCGACGGTGTTGAAATGGTAGACCATTCTCAATATATCGGAAGTCTTGCTGATAAGAAAGCAAAGCTTGATATTGAAATGACCGTTGAGAGAGGTCTTGGGTACTCACTTGCAGAAGAAAGACCGGTTTCAACAGTTGGTGTTATTCCAATTGACGCAATTTTCTCACCTATTTCAAAGATTAATTATAAAGTTGAACAAACTCGTGTCGGCCGACAGACAAATTTTGATAAATTAATTTTAGAGGTTTGGACGAATGGAACTGTTGATGCACATGCCTCTCTCAATAAAGCAGCAAAAATTCTTGTTTCATTCTTCCATCAAATTTATGAGCCACGAACAGATGATTCGTCAGAAGAGGTGGTTTCAGAATCCCCATTGCCTAATGATGTTTTAAAAATGACGGTTGATGAGCTTGATTTACCGACGCGAATCTATAATAGTCTTCGAAACGCAGGAATCGAGACTCTTGAACAACTCATGAATACACCACGAAAAGAACTGATGCAGTACAGAAATCTTGGTACAAAATCACTCACAATAATCGCAAAAAGCCTAGAAGAAAAAGGGGTTCCCTTTACAATCTAAATTTTACTTGCAAAATCTGTCCTGAAAAACCGCGCGTAAGCGCATTTTTTATATAAAAGGAGATCATGAGAAAAAAAATTGCCGGAAGAAAATTTAAAAGAACGATCAATCAACGAAAGGCTCTTTTTAGAAGCCTAATTACTTCTATGATTCTGAATGAACAGATTCGCACTACTGAAGCAAAAGCAAAATCCATCAAAGCAGATGTTGAGAAAATAATTACAATCGGTAAGAAAAAAAGTGCAAATGCTGAAATTGAACTCTATAAAAAAATCCCAAATAAAGAAGCTGTTGAGAAGGTAACCAAAACACTCGGCCCACTTTTTACTAACCGGCCCGGTGGGTATACAAGAATTGTTAGACTTGAAAATAGACTGAAGGATAATGCAAAAATGGTACTCTTGCAATTTGTTGAAAAAGCTGAAGTTGGAGAGGTAATTGCCCCTTCAACAAAAAGAAACGCGAAAAAGTCAGCAAAAAAAGCGGGTTCCTCGAAACAGTCATCGGTTAAAACGTCTGTAAAAACTACAAAAACGTCACCGTTGAAAACAATTAGAAATATTGCAACCCGAACACAAAGAACTGCAAAAAGGGGAGATAAATAAATATGAATAGTACAAAACCTACTACAGAAAAAGATATATCACGATCATGGCATCTTATTGATGTTAAAAATGAAATTTTAGGACGATCTTCTACAAAAATTGCCAATCTATTAATGGGTAAATCAAAACCATACTTTGCAAAGAATATGGATTGTGGTGATTATGTGGTAGTTATTAATTCCGAGACAGTAAAAGTATCCGGTAAAAAGGAAACCGATAAA
>CAZBEA010000005.1:28387-33108 GCA_964490835.1 uncultured Gammaproteobacteria bacterium | reverse complement strand
CATACGATTCTTATTCCGGGTATCCAGGTGGTCGAAAGGTGCTCAGACTCGAAGAAGTCAGGGCACGCAAACCTGAGTTATTAGTTCGAGCTGCTGTATCGGGAATGTTGCCGAAGAATAAGCTTCGTGCTAGAATGCTTGAGAGATTATATATTTATAAGGGTGAAGCACACCCTCATGCAAATAAATTTAAAGGGGAATAAATATGGTGCAAGAAAAAAAGACAACTGAAAAGTATAAATACGCTGCAGGAAAAAGAAAAGAGGCTGTCGCACGTGTTAGGCTGTATAAGCCAACCGCTGGCAAAGTGAAGCTTTTTGAAAAGGAATTCAAAAAAGGAGATATTGTGGTTAACGGAAAATTAATTGAAGAGTATTTCAATTTTAAACCGTACGCTCCAAGGTATAACAAGCTCTTAAAGGAAGCTGGGGTTGGAGACGAATTTGTTATTAGTGCACGAGTAATGGGCGGCGGCATTTCAGGACAGCTCGATGCTATTGTTCATGGAATTGCGCGTGCCCTTGATAAATTAGATCGAGAAAAATATCATTCGATATTAAAGCCTATGGGCGCACTCACACGGGATGCAAGAACCCGCGAGCGTCGTAAGGTTGGTAACGCAGGAAAAGCTCGAAGAAAGAAGAGCTCACCAAAGCGTTAAGTTGCTGCAATATCGCGCCTTATTTGTTTTCCTTCAAATTTCACTTTTTCAGCATTCTCATAAGCTTTTTTGCGTGCTTCTTCCTGAGTCTTGCCATACGCGGTGACTGACAGTACGCGTCCTCCGCTTACAACTACCATTTCTTTGTTCATTTGTGTTCCGGCATGGAATATCTGAACACCCGAATCGTTAATTGTATCAAGGCCATGAATGACTTGATTGTACACCGGGCTTTCTGGATAACCCGGTGCTGCAAGCACCACACAAACAGCGCTTCCTTCTCTAAATGTAACGATATCTTTTGAAAGAGTTCCCGAATCCATAGTTTGAAAAATTTCAAGAAGATCGCCATCAAGCATCATCATTAAAGGTTGCGTTTCGGGATCGCCGAATCTTGCGTTATATTCAATAACTTTCAATCCGTCACCTGTTACCATTAGCCCGGCATACAAAACCCCGTTAAATAGGGTTCCTTTTTTTCTCATTCCTTCAATTGTTGGGTATATAATCTTATTCATTGCCTCATCCCAAAGTGATTTGTTCATAATTCTTGGAACATATGCACCCATTCCGCCGGTGTTTTTCCCTGTATCATTTTCTCCTATTCTTTTGTAGTCTTTGGCGGGAAGAAGAGGTGCTACATGAATTCCATCGGTTAAGACCATAAATGATATTTCTTTCCCTGATAGTCTTTGTTGAAAGATAACTTTTTGATCATCTCCGTAAATTTTTTTTATGTACACATCGCTAATAAATTTCTTTGCTTCCTCCTTGTTTTCAGGTAAAATAACGCCTTTTCCACGTGCCGGACCGGTCGCTTTTATAACCATTTCACGTGGATTTCTATACGTTGCCATATCAATTGCCGATCTATAATCGGTTGGAATATACGTGTTGGGATGTGGGATGTTAAATTCTTCCATAAATTTTACTGCCCATGCCTTGTCTGTTTCGAGGAGCGCCGCTTCTTTTGAGGGTCCTGTAACCAGAACCCCTTCTTTTTGTAAAATGTTGGTCAATCCCATCGCCAGATGCGCTTCGGGCCCAAGAACAACTCTATGAATATTGTGTGTTTCTATCGCTTTCAATAGTGAAGAACGGTCTGCAAGATCAACCGGAAGATGAGAGCCTATTTGATCGGTTCCGGCGTTGTTTGGTGTGAAAAAAATATTTCCCGAATTAGGAGATTCTCGTAATTTCCATCCCAACGCGTGCTCTCTTCCCCCTCCTCCTGTAATCAGAATATTTTCTTTATTCATTTTCAAAAGTTGCCTTTTTTGCAATTTCCCAGCCAAAACCATTTCTCATTAAGTATTGTTGTTGTTTGAGTATCTTATCGCGTCCAGTTTTTTTGCTGAAAAGATGAGATTTTCTTTCTAGTAGCTTTTTTGCAGACTCCAAATCTGTCGAAGTATTGTCCTCAGAAAGCGCCTTATTGATTGTATCCTCAGATATTCCTTTCATTTTTAATTCCTGTCTTATTAGAAAAGAACTTTTATTTTTAAGATTTTTCCTATTTTCTATCCAAAGTGAAGCAAAACGGGAATCATCGATGAGTCCGGAAAATACAAGCTTTGTAATTACCTGGTCAATAATGTCACCGGGGTATCCTTTTTGCGACAGCTTATCTCTTATTTCTTTTTCTGTTCTCAGTCTCAACGAGAGTAATCTAAGAGAGTAGGATAGTGCTTTTTGGAAGGTGTCGGAGTTATTCTGAATCGGAGGGTGATTCGTTTTGCTCATCGTGGACAGAATATGAAGCAGGACGTCTAGTATTTTGGGATTGAGTTTTTTTGTTTATTTCATTAACTATTTTTTTTGTTAATTCAGGATTTTCGCGCAAATACATTTTAGCGGCTTCTCTTCCCTGTCCAATTAAAAGGTCCCCATGTTTTAAGAATGCTCCGTTTTTCGTAATGATTTCTGTCTCAATCCCAACATCTATAATGTTTCCTTCTTTTGAAATACCATCGGACATAATGTCAAACTCTGCAGTTCTGAATGGAGGGGCAACTTTATTTTTTACCACCTTGACACGTACTCGTGACCCGATAACTTTATCTTGTTCTTTGAGTGTTTCAATTTTTCTCACATCCAGTCTAACTGATGCATAGAACTTAAGCGCGAGTCCACCGGGGGTTGTTTCGGGATTTCCGAACATTACTCCAATTTTTTGGCGAAGTTGATTGGTGAAGATTACGATTGTTTTTGATTTTGCAACGACCGCTGTGAGCTTGCGTAACGCTTGGCTCATAAGCCTTGCTTGCATTCCAACGACTGCATCACCCATTTCACCTTCGATTTCAGATCGTGGCACAAGCGCCGCTACGGAGTCGATGACGAGAATATCGATTCCACCACTTCGGATGAGTTGCTCTGCAATTTCAAGCGCCTGTTCTCCGGTATCGGGTTGAGAAATTAGAAGATCATCAAGTTTTACCCCAATAATCTCAGCCCATATTGGGTCTAGTGCGTGTTCCGCATCGATAAAGGCAACAACTCCGCCCAATTTTTGAGCCTCAGCTATAACCGAAAGACAAATTGTTGTTTTCCCCGAAGCCTCGGGTCCATAGATTTCAACAATTCTTCCCCGTGGTAATCCCCCAACTCCCAAAGCAAGATCCAAAGAAAGAGCTCCTGTTGGGACAACATCAATTTGAAGTCGCTGAGTATCGTCTCCAAATTTCATGATTGAGCCTTTTCCGTATGTTCGCTGAATTTGTTCCATTGCCATTTTAATGGCTGTGAGTTTTTCTGATTGAGAAGCGTCTTGAGAGGTGGCTATTGTTTTTGGATCTGCTGCGGCTTTTCTTCCCATGGTAATTCACTCATTGTAGACAGTGTTCGAATAATTTTCAACTATGACTTTCTGTATGTTTTTGTTACAATTAGGGCCGCGGGGTGTAGTTTAAAGGTAGAATGCGCGGCTGGGGGTCGTGTGGCTGGAGTTCGATTCTCCGCACCCCGACACTGAGAGAAGAGCCGGCGGAAAGCTCCGCCGGTGAAAGTCCCGCAATCGCGGGACGGATTGAGTCAAAGCCCTTTTTAAAATTGGCGTAAACACAGCCATCCTCTAAAAAGAAGTTCGAGCCGACATGTTTTGCTAGATTTGCCAAATCTAGTTGGTTATTTTTTGCGCGCGCTATTTTGTCGCATGACGATGCGACATTTATGAATTCCCTAAGAGGTTCGAGCGAGCGAGAACCTCCCTCCTCCAAAACCTCTATCTTTTCCTGAATTTTTATCTTTTCTTCAAAGAGTTCATTCTTCTTTCTCTTGTAGTTATCGCCCTCAATGTCCCCCTCAAGATAACTATCAAGAAGAATGTCCATCTTCTTATCGAGAGACGAAGCTTCCTCTTTTAATTTTCTCATCCTTACATCCGATAAGCCTTTTTCGGATATTTCATCCCTTTCTACTAACCCCAGCCACCGGTCGCGCCATGAGGTAGGGATGGAAACGGATAAAACAATTTTTCTTAATTGGTCTTCAAGTTCTTGGGCAGTCACCATTTTTTGGGAACACGGACCCATCTTTTTGGTACAGCGGTAATAAATATAAGTTGCCGAACGGTTAGTCCCTTTATAAAACTTTACATGCCTTTCGGCAGTTACGGAAGCACCGCACTCTTTACAGCGAAGAAGACCCAAAAACGTAAAGACCGGAAGCTTACTATTTTGCCTAACTTTTCTATTTAACTTTTCCTGGACTTTATTGAACAACTCTTTAGAGATGAAAGTCTTGTGGGTCCCGAGATGATACTCGCCGTTGTATTTTAAAATGCCGATGTAGAATTTGTTGGACAATATCTTTCTGACTTGGTTAAGGTGTAAAGGCTTTCCGTTTTCCTTTTTTATCCCCAATTTTAAAAAGTAATTTGAAATATCCGTAAAGGTTTTATCCTGTTCGCAAAACAACTCAAATGCCCCTTTTATGGCCCGAGCTTCGTTTGGGACTATATCAATGCCTCGAGTCTTCGGGTTGTTGGAATAACCATAGGTAGTCTTCCCAGGCCAGACGCCATTTCGTATCTTTTGCCGAAGCCCCCTTTTAACATTCT
>CAZBEA010000005.1:9000-28377 GCA_964490835.1 uncultured Gammaproteobacteria bacterium | reverse complement strand
ATTCTCGCTAAGATTGTCGATGTAATATTTGCTTTGGCCGAAGGCGATATTTAACATGAACTTTCCCTGTGGAGTGTTATCAAACCAAAATGTAGGAAACTTTAAATCCTTTAATTTTCCGGTATCAAGCAAATAGATGATCTTGCCCCCGTCAATAGAATTTCTTGCAAGTCTGTCCGGATGCCAAGCAAGAATACCACCGGCTCTGCCTCTTTCGATAAGTTGCATGACTTTAGCAAATTTTTCCCGTCCTGGGGCTTTGGCGGTCTTTGCCTCTTCAATAACTTCGAGGATCTCAAGCTTCTCCCGTTTTGCGAACTCAAAAAGCTCAGCAATTTGCGCTTCAATGGATAAAACCTGCTTATCGGCTTCGTCTCTTGATTTACGGCAGTAAATTATGTATTTCATGGCAGTTAAAATTTTCGCGTTTATCTCCTCTTCTTTTTTGGCTTGTGTTTACGCCAATTTCAAAAAGGGCTTTGACTCAATCCGTCCCGCGATTGCGGGACTTTCACCGGCGGAGCTTTCCGCCGGCTCTTCTCTCAGTGTCGAGATCTATGAAAAAGTTAGAACTCTTCTTTGTTAGCTCGGCCGCTTCGCGGCCTCGCCAAAACATGTCGGCTCGAATTTGAAACGCGAAAATTTTTTTCAATTTAAAATGGCCGCTCTGGTTGAACACAACAGGATCTCTCCAATTGTCCAAAGCGGCCATCAAAAAAGAGATCCAAAAATGTTGTGTTCGATTTTAATATACCAGTTTCACGAGTTTAATCAACTAAGAGTATCTATAACAAATATATAGTTTTGCTACAATTAAAAAAGATGTGAACATCTAGTATGAAATTTCCCATTAAGAAATTGTCCGAGTTTAGAACAACTATTAAATCATCAAAGAGATTGCTGGGGTTACTTTGGAACATTGATAAATGGCTATTTACAGGAAATTTGATTTCAGTAAGTGTTCCAGCAATTATTCCTTTTGTTAACGCTTATATCTATAAGCTTATTATTGATTTAATTATTGCGGGAGTCGGTAGTACTGACTTTGACTATCAGCAACTTTTTTGGCTTATAGCCATGAGAGTAGGCACACTTTTTATACAAGATGCTGCTTTTTCTGCACAAAACTATTTTGAAATGCTTCTTTGGACGAAATTTCCTGTGCATCTTTATCAAGCTGTTCTTACAAAACTATCAGATTTAGATGTTCAATACTTTGAAGATAGTTCTTTTAAAGATAGATTGGAAAAGGTAAGAGAGGCATATGCATGGAGGCCGTTAAATATGCTCTCACATCTGTTCTACAGCTTCCAAGGCGTATTACAAGTTTTAATTGCACTAGTTGCAATAGCAACCCTTAATTGGTTTTTAATCTTTTTAATCCTTCTTGTGGCTATCCCAACATTTGTGAATCAAACTCACTACGCAAAAATCACTTGGGGTGTATGGCAGGATAACTCTCCCTATAGAAAGAAGTTTTGGTACTTATCAGATTTAATTCAGGGGGGACAAAGTGTGAAAGAGATAAAAATTTTTCAAATGGCCCCAAAGTTTTTGTCTGAACTGACTAACATCTATAACAAGTTTGTTAAAGACAATGCAAAAGTAGCTAAAAAGCAACTTCGTACAAATATCTTATTTAACATGCTTGGTACGGGTGTATATATTGGAATTGAGATCTTTATTATTCTTGCTGCCGTTGCAAAGAGGATTTCTATAGGGGATATAACCTACTTTACAGCTGTAGTTAGTAATTTCCAAAATGGAGTCAATGGATTATTCCGTAATACTTCTCAATTGTTTGACCAAAGTCTTTATGTTCAGGAGATGTTTGAAGTTTTAGATATTAAGTCAAAAATAACCCAACCTGCTAATGCTGTAAAAATAGACATACATGAAGGACCTAAAATTGAGTTCAGAAATGTAAGTTTTATTTATCCCGGGGCCGGAGAAAAAATCCTCAATGATTTTTCCCTGACAATTGAACCGGGTCAGAAGATTGCGTTTGTTGGAGAAAATGGCGCTGGTAAAACAACAATTGTGAAATTATTAGCCCGATTTTATGATGTAAACGAAGGGGAAATCTTAGTAAATGGCATTAACCTTAAAGAACTTGATTTACCAACTTGGTATAAAACTTTAGGGGTTCTCTTTCAAGACTTTATTAGGTATGAGTACCCATTTCACGAGAATATATACTTTGGAAAGATTTTTGAGCCTGAAAATATTGAGGAAATTAAGCATGCTGCAAAATTGGCAGGAGCAGATACCGTAGCTTCACAGTTACCTAAGGGCTACGACCAAATGCTTGGAAAGACTTTTGAGGGAGGGATTGATTTATCTGCAGGCCAATGGCAAAAAGTGGCGCTAGCAAGAGGTTTTCTACGAGATGCCCCTATTCTAATATTAGATGAGCCAACGGCAGCAATTGACGCGAAAGCGGAAGCAGAGATATTTGATAGGGTGGAAAGGTTATCTAAAGATAAAACTGTAATTATAATTTCCCATAGATTTTCTACCGTAAGAAATGCCGATAAGATTTACGTGATAGAGAAAGGTAAAATAAAAGAAGATGGCAGCCACGAACAGCTTATGAGGGAAAATGGAACTTATGCAACCCTATTTAACCTTCAAGCAAAAGGTTATAAATAAACTTTTTTTCCCAAAAGACAATTAACCCATCGAGTGGCGGCACACTATTTTCTATTTCTTGAGGCATATCGACGAAGAGATTCACTACCGACAAGGGCACCCATGAAGCTTACTGATGCTAGAAAGGATGCTGCAGCTCTATTGTGAGAATCTTTCCCAACCTCTTTACTATCATCTTTCTTAAGATCCTCCTCCAGATACTTTAATACCATGTCTCTTTTTTCCTCTACTGGAAGTTCTTCGAAGCCATCTAGTTTTTCTTTGTTCTCTTCGTAGAAGTCCTTTACTTGATCTGGTATCGCTTGCTCTAATCCTTCAAAAGTAAACCCTTGCAAAGGGAGGGGGTCAACATCGTCAACTTGATCTTTGATTTTAGCTTCATTTCTTGCGTCTCCATATGCTACTGAATCGTAAGTAACTGATGGAAGGAATGTTGCCATAGATGCAAGACCCGCTATACCCATTGCCGCATTTAGACCCTTCCACCCACGATGCTCATTTCTTGGGGATTGTTCCCTCAACGTGTCTTCTTGACCCAACTGATCTTGCTGTTCTTCTTCCATATAGTAAAGTGAGTTTAACAACTCTCAAATTTTCTGTCAAATTTGTGTAACCCATCAAAAAGGCTGACTGAGTTGGATAAATAGACTTTTGACTTTTAAATTAGCAGTGTGATTCAATAGGTTAATGGATGGTGACATAGAAAGTTCTCCTCAATCGGTGATTACATCACTTGATGTCAGCGAAAATAAAGCCAACTTCATGCATGAAGACCAAAAAGAAGCACCCGAAGCTCCAGAGTTTGGTATTAAACTCTCTCCTGGTATACGATTGTTTCATGGAAGGTCGTCAACCGAAGACATTGATATCTGGCCCCTTCCGGTCGCCAAAAGAACGGTCAATGGTCTTGGGTTTTATTGCACAACCGACCCAGCAATTGCAAATCCATACGCTAAGATAGATCTAAGAAATGAATCTGCCGCCCGGGTTTATCCTCTTACACCGAAAGAAGAATTAACGCTTTTTAACGGTTTTATAAAAGATAAAGGTACTTTTTCAAAATATCTAGCAGAGAAAATTTTTGATGAAAATGATGAGAGAAAAGAAAAGTTTTTAGAAGAGATTAGAAGACTTAGGGAGATGAATAAAGATGGATTCGTTTTCAGCGATAATGTATTAGGAGTAATTCTGTCTTTCGTTGATGAGGAAAAAGCAAAAGATCTTGAGGAAAAGAAAATTCTTGAAAATGAAGTTCTGAAAAAGGTAGGTTATGATGGTAAAGGATGCGAGGAAAACGGTGTTATGGATGATACAATTCTGATTTTTGATCCTGGAAAATTAGAAACGGAATTTAATGCAGAGCAAAAAGCCGCATAGCAATCATAGAGTGAATTCCACTAAAATAGATTCATTAGATCGAGAAGTAAATATATGGAAAAACGAATTGGCACAGTAGGATTCATTGTTAATAACAATAAAGTTTTGTTAGCACATATTCAATACCCAGAGGGCAAAAAATTATGGAATGGGATCGGAGGATTTGTTAATAAAGGAGAAAAACTTGAGGACGCCTTAATAAGAGAAATCAGCGAAGAAACATATATACAAGTTAGCAAAGACGAAGTGCGTTTGGTGAAAGAATTGGACGAGGATATCAGACTTTTAATTTTTAAAATTAATAACTGGAAAGGAGAACTTAAAATTAAAGACTCATCAATTAAGGAGTTAAGGTGGTTTAAATTTGATGAAATTCCATTTTCAGAAATGCATGATGGAAATGAAAAGTGGCTACCTGACTTATTAAAAACACCATAGTTACATTGTAATTTCGTATACTAATATTAATACAATGAAAATTCATTTTATTGGATTATCATGTTTTCTTATTGAAAATGCCGCTGGCTTTCGAATACTAGTTGATCCTTTTGAGGATAACCCCGAGTGGACGTTGGGTCCTATATTTCCAAAGGAATTTAGCAGTAAACCCTTTGGAACAAATATTGTATTGATGTCTGAAACTGATGCTGATCATGCAAGGGCTCCACATGAATGGCAACAAAATGCACCTATTGTAAAGCCTGACAATAATCCTTTTCCAAATTTAAATTTGAGTGGTACATTAGTGCATGAATGGAATGGTGAAGCTTGCATTGCCTGGCATTATACTATTGATGGTATACGGCTTGCTCATTTTTCAGACCATGCTCACCCGTTGACCGTAGAACAACTTACAGAAATAGGAAATCCCGATATTATCTTTTACCCACTTCCAAAAGTATCGTGGGACGATCAAGAAGCGTTTAATATCATAAGAGAAGATATTAGCAAGCTCAAACCAAAAATTGTAATTTGGGCACATTTTATAGCACCTAAAAATATGCCTTCAGTGGATGATAAAGAAGCGCTCAGATCATATTTTATCCAATATTTTAAAGACAACGCATCGACTAACTTGGGATACAAAGGTGAAGACAGTTTTATGGAATTAGGAAATATGATATACAGTGGTTTCAAACTCACAAATGAATTAAACGGAAAGATAATGGAAGCACCTACGCTGGAGCTTGACCAAACAACAGTTGATGCTTTTCAGCAACCAACTCCATTTTTCTTCACCAGTATGCTTGCTACTTCAAAAACTGAATAATATCAAAACAAGTCATAAGCCTGTGGTGATCCACATCGGTTTTTTGGATTTTTCTTTTCTTGGGCGGCATCCACCGCCCCCGCCCGCATGGAATTGCGCCCTAAAAAGAGAAAAATACTTTACTGGTAGCCAATGAATTAGTAGGAACTATACAAAGTATTTTTCTCCCACACGAGCCCCGCGAGAATTTGTCTTGTTAAAAGAGAACGCGGGGCGAGTCAGTAGGTGTCTTCTTAATGGTTTTAAACAGGAAGGGACTAAATAAAAGTCGGCGGGGGCGAATAAGCGGACACCCCTCCGACGGCGCTTCCTTTTTAAATGGAAATAATTTTTCGGAAGAGACTGTATTAAGGTTTTAGAACTGGCAAAACTTTGGCGAGTTGCGCCTTAGTGCAACCTGCGCCCAAAGGAAGGGGTCGCCGCCACAATATCTTGGGTGGGTTGGGTTTTGTAGGATAAGACTCACGGTTTGTTTTATATTCTTTTTTAAAGGGAGTACAATAATCCAATATTTATAATTTGTCCGCGTAGGGAGGGATTTTGGGACAATGACAATTTCTTTTTTCTTCGCGCGCAAAAAATAACCTAGCGAGGCCGCGAAGCGGCCGAGCTAACAAAGAAGAGTTCTAACTTTTTCATAGATCTCGACAATTATATGAACAGATGCACATGGGTAGGGGTAGATCAGTTAATGATTGACTATCATGAGAACGAGTGGGGTGTTCCTCTGCACGATGATAAGAAATTGTTTGAATTTATTGTTCTCGAAGGAGCTCAAGCCGGACTTTCCTGGACAACAATACTTAAGAGAAGAGAAGGATACACAAAAGCATTCGAAAATTATGATATAGGAAAAATTTCAAAATTCAACGAAGAAAAAATTAACGAAATTCTTACCGATCCTGGGATAATTCGGAACAAACAAAAAGTAAAATCAGTCGTACAAAACGCTCAGGCATTTCTAAAGGTTCAGAAAGAATTTGGAAGCTTTGATAAATATATCTGGGATTTTTTACCCGGTAAAGAGCCGATTAAAAATAAATGGGAGACCGACAATCAGATTCCTGCTAGAACCGAACTTTCCGACCTGATAAGTATTGATATGAAAAAAAGGGGTTTTGGATTTTTTGGAACCACAATTTGTTACGCACATATGCAGGCTACCGGGATGGTAAATGATCACCTTATAAGTTGTTTTCGGTATACTATATTATAGTATGGATTTGACTAAGCAAAAATGTGTTCCTTGTGAGGGCGGTGTCGAGCCTATGAAGTCTGAAGAAATAAAAACATACCTTTCATTTCTTAAGACTGAATGGGAAGTTGAAGACGAAAAAAAGATTGAAAAAGAATTTATGTTCCGAGACTTTAAAGAGGCGATGGGATTTGTTAATAAGGTTGCAGATATAGCAGAAAGCGAAGGACACCACCCGGATATCGAAGTTTCGTATAACAGAGTTGAAATTGAGTTATGGACACATGCGATACAAGGATTATCGGTAAACGATTTTATTGTTGCTCGAAAAATTGAAGAAATAGCATAAATAGAGATGTTTGTAACAAAATACACACATTCCTGCCTTTTGGTAGAAAATGAAAACAGTAACTATTTAATTGATCCGGGAGTTTATTCCACAACCGGTGGTTTGAATGCTGATGAACTTGAGAAATTAGACTATTTATTAATAACTCACGAACACGAAGACCACATGGATATAGGTTTTGTAAAAGAAATCACGAAACGTTTTCCAGATATAATTATCAAGTCTAATAAATCGGTTGTAGAAATTTTAAAAAGTAATTCAATCGATGCAACTTTTGATTCTGATGAAAGAGTAACGATTACTGAAGCACCGCATGAGGCTCTCTTCGATAAAATTACTCCATCGAATGTGGCGTTTAAGATTGAGAACGCTTTTACTCACGTTGGTGATTCGTTTGGCTACTCTGACAAATGTGAGGTCGTCGCATTTCCGATACAAGCGCCTTGGGGATCCTATACTTATGCGATTGAAACAATAAAAGCACTTTCTCCTCAAAAAGTTATCCCTATTCACGACTGGCATTGGAGAGATGAGGTGAGACAATATTTGCAAAAACGCGCTCAAAACTATCTGAAAGATTATGGAATTCAATTAATTCCCATCGAGGATCGGCAAAGGATAGAACTATAATATTAATTATTCGTGAAAAGGAAGTTAGCAGTATTTGATATCGACGGAACTCTTTTTCGTTCAAGTCTCCTGATAGAGTTGATGAGGGGTCTTGTTGGAGAGGGTATATTTCCCAAGAGTGCAAATTTAAAAATTTCAAAAGAATACAACGCTTGGTTAAATCGTGAAGGAGGATATGGTGACTATCTGACTCGAGTAGTAGATGTCTATGAAAAATATATCCAAGGATGTGATGAGGGTGAGGTGTCGAAAGTTGTCGAAGCGGTTCTAAAAAAGGAAAAAAAGAAAGTCTACAGATACACAAGAAAATTGATAAAAGATTTAAAAGGTAAAAATTACTTCCTCTTTGCAATTTCCGGCTCACCCGGCCACATACTTACCTCATTTGCAAAAGAGATGAAATTCGATAAATATTTAGGGGGATATTATGAGGTAGTTGATGGAAAATTTACAGGACATCAACCTTTTGGAAATCCTTCGCACGACAAGAAGAAAACATTACAAAATTTTTTAGAAAGAAAATACGCAGATTTTGATCTAGAGAATTCAATCGGGGTTGGAGATACGGAATCAGACATACCATTTCTTGAGATGATCGGTAATCCAATTGCTTTCAATCCAAACCGCGGCCTCGCTGAATATGCCAAAAAGAATAAATGGAAGATTGTTGTTGAACGTAAAGATGTAATATATGATATCTTTGAATTCAACTTCTTAAAAGGGGATTGACATTTTCTTACAATAGTGCTCCAATGAATATATAGGTATGAAAAATGTTTTAGGAATAACAAGAATCACTTTCGGAAGTATTTTTCTTTGGGCATTTTTTGACAAGCTCTTGGGACTCGGTTACGCTACATGCCGCAACGCAGAAACCATGGAGGTTGCCAGGATGTGTGAAAAAGCGTGGGTAAATGGCGGATCTCCGACGATGGGATTTTTAAAGTTTGGAACCCATGGTCCACTAGCAGGTTTCTATCAATCTTTGGCGGGTCAACCCATTGTAGATATTCTCTTTATGGTAGGGCTGCTATTAATTGGG
The DNA here is from genome assembly GCA_964490835.1 of uncultured Gammaproteobacteria bacterium. Lineage (GTDB taxonomy): Bacteria > Patescibacteriota > Microgenomatia > Levybacterales > GWA1-39-11 > CAZBEA01. The sequence continues at coordinate 19,862 of CAZBEA010000005.1, read as the reverse complement.
GTCGCATTGATATTGGGAATTGGTATGAGGCTTGCGACATACGGAGGAGTATTATTGATGCTTATGATGTGGAGCGCAGCATTTCCACCGGCCAACAATCCAATTGTAGATGATCATATAATTTATGCATTATTATTTGTGATCCTTCATAATTCTAATGCAGGTGAAGTATTGGGATTTGGGAAATCGTGGAAGAAAAACGGCCTTGGGAAAAAATATCCGATACTCGCATAAAACAATCTCTCTAACACTACTTCAGTAGAACGGATTTTTTATTTTTTTCTGTGCGGATGGTGTTGTATAAATTGTTTGTCTGTAATCATATATCTTCGAGCGTATTCAAAAGTTGCATCCACTTTTTTATGAGGATTGAAAATATCCTGAGGGTCAAATATTTCTTTAACCTGCTTGAATAATCTGAACATTTCCTTTCCGTACTCCTGTTCGAGGTAAGGACCTCGCATGAGTCCATCGTTATGCTCAGCAGAATACGTTCCTTTATACTGGCTTGTGAGCGCATAAATCTCATCTGCAACCGAATAAATTTTCTTTCGATTGTTTTCGTCAGACAGATCCATAAGTGGAATTGCATGGAGATTACCATCTCCAAGGTGTCCTGATATTGTATAGAGTACTTTATTTCGATCTAAAATTTCAGACATCTTTGGAATGAATTCCGGCAAAAACTCAGGCTTAATACAAACATCGTCGACAAATGGAACTGAATGTTTGTCTTTAATCTTTTCTCTGAAAAGCTTGAATGTGTCGCGTCTTAGTCTCCAGTATTTTTCTCTATCGAGTTTGGTACGACAATAATGTCCTACTAATTTTTGTTCTTTAGTAATATATGCTACTTGTTTTATTTTTTGATTGAGTTCGTGTTCATTATCTCCTTCGAATTCAACAAGTGCTACAAATTTGGGAATACCATGTCGTAGAACTAAAAGCGTTTCAGGTGTGAAAAGTTTTATTGTTTGGATAAGTCCACCTGATCCCAAAATTTCTGCCATTTCACGAGCAAATTTTAGGTAGATTTTAAATGTGTGATCGTCTGTTAATTCAAGACTTGTAGGTTTGAGATCTAAAATTTTTTTTGTAAATTCCGGGAGTTGTTTTACATTTTTGAAAAATACTACATACAATTTTTCGTGTGCCGCTTTTTTGACTAGTCCCAATTTTGCATCAACCATAATTCCCAGCGTTCCCTGAGCACCACACAATACTTGTGTTAAGTCAAAGTGTTCCCCATCCCAGACATCCCAAACGTTATATCCCGATGAGTTTTTTGAAACATCGATTTTTGAATTCTTGATTAATTCGCTATTTTTTGTCATCAGGTCAAACATTTTTCGATACACCTCTCCTTCAAAATTTTTTTGATCCATTTTTTTATCCAGCTCTGCCTTCGTTATTTTCTCAAAAGTATATTCGTTTCCATCAGCAAGAACTGCCCTGATTTGACGAACCCATTTATTAGTTTTGCCATAGATTAAAGTTCGTTCTCCGCCGGAATTATTGTTTACAATTCCCCCTATCGCACACAATTCCCGTGATGCAGGATACGACGGGAAATACAGATTTTTTTCTTCCAGAGTTTTTTTCTCAAAGTCGCGATAGTATATTCCAGGTTCTGCTACCGCATAGTCTTCTCCGATAGTTTTTAAATGATTCATGTATTTTGTGAATTCCAGTTGAATTGATTCGGTAAGTGTTCCACCGGACATACATGTTCCCGCAGATCGACATGTGAGCGAGAGATGTGGATTGGACTTTTTGTGTTCTGAAACAAATTTTACGAGATTTTTTATGTCATCTGCGTTTTTTGGGTGGACCACTACTTCCGGCATCATTTCAAATATACTTGTGTCTCGAGTATATTTGATTTTTTCGTCATCGCTTTCTGTAATATCCCCGGAAATTATTTTTTTGATTTCTTCTGCTATATTCATATTCTTGCTAATAATTTTTTAACAGATTCTTTAATTCCTTCCTTTTCCATTTTATATTTCTTCAAAATTTCAAAAGGGGTTCCTGTTTCACCAAAACTATCCTTCATTCCGACAAACTCAATCGGGACGGGTCTGCTTTGGCTTACAACTTCTGCAATTGCGCTTCCAAGACCACCTGCTATCTGGTGGTCCTCTACCGTCACAAAACCGGCCACTGTATGAGCGTACGAAAGAATGAGTTCCAGGTCAAGTGGTTTAATTGAATGGATATTTATCACATCAACTTCGATTCCTTCTTTCCCTAGATCGTTTGCTGCCAAAAGCGCTTCAGAAGTCAAAAATCCTGTAGAAAATATTGCAATTCTGGGGGCATTTCCTTTCCAAAAAATTTGTCCCTTACCAAAATCAAATGGGGTCGATTCTGTAGTTATAACAGGGCTTTTGTCACGGGTGTATCGAATGTAATAGGGGCCGTATTCCTTTCCGGCATGAAGTGTCGCCTGATGTGATTGTAGAAAGTCACAGGGAATGATTACTTTAAAATTTGGCAGAACCCTCATAATAGCTATATCTTCAGTTGCTTGATGGGTTGCTCCGTCGGGTCCGGTCATGGTGCCAGCGTGGTGTCCTGCAACTTTCACATCTGCATTATTGTATGCTATTGTAGTTCGGATCGTTTCCCAATTTTTCCCAGGGGAAAATGTGGCGTACGATGAGATAAAAGCTCTCTTTCCACTTACTCCAAGACCAGCTGCGACCGCTGCCATGTTTTGTTCGGCTACTCCCATCTGAAAGAATCTTTCAGGAAATTTTTCCGCAAAAAGATGTGCTTGTGTCGATTCTGTTAGATCGGCCGAGAGAACTACGATATTTGGATCATTGGTTCCAAGCTCTACTAATGCGGTTCCATATCCTTTTCGTGTCGGTTCCTTTGCAACATCATCATTAAAAAAGTTTTGATTCAGATTAAGTTCTTGATTTAGCATACTTATTATTTATGTTCTCCTTCAATGTTACCTTGCAAAGTTCTTAATTCATCAAGAGCACGTTGCGCCTCTTCCTTATTTGGGGGTTTACCATGCCATCGAAAGTCATACTCCATAAAATCCACACCTTTACCTGGAATGGTATGAGCAATAATAACGGTTGGTTTTTCGGTAATTGCCTCTGCGTGCCGTACCGCATTTACAATATCGTGGAAATTATGCCCGTCTATCTCAAGCGCGTACCAATTAAACGATTCATATTTCAGGCGCATTGACTCAAGGGGCATGACATCTTCAGTTCTTCCGTCTATTTGAATATTGTTACGATCGATAAATACCGTTAGATTTGATAAGTTATATTTTGCCGCGCACATTATTGCCTCCCACGTATTTCCTTCTTCATGTTCTCCATCGGATGTAAGACAAAAAATGCGATGCTTTTTTCCATCAAGACGTGCTGCAAGCGCCATTCCTATCGCTTGAGAGAGGCCTTCACCAAGTGGTCCAGATGTATTTTCAATTCCTGGAAGAGTGCCACGGTGAGGATGACCCTGAAGTCTGGTTTCAAATTTTCGAAGTGTAGAAAGTTCTTCTACCGGAAAGTATCCGGCCATTGCCATGGTGACATATTGAATTGGACAAATGTGTCCGTTTGATAACACGAGCCGATCTCTGGCATCCCAGCTTGGATTTTTTGGATCGTGTTGCATAATATGGAAATATAGCGCCGTAAATACGTCAGCCATTCCCAGGGGGCCGGCCGAATGTCCTGATCCGGCAGAAAGCAATGTAGATATTAATAGCTTTCGAGCTTCTACAGCCTTAGTTTCTAAGAACTTTATTTTTTCGTCGAATAGTTCCTCAGTCATATTTATAAACCATTATGATGTCTGCAACGTTCGAAGGAAGTTTGCCGGTAATTAATGCGTCTTCTGTTTTTTCAAAGAAAGCAAAACTGTTACTGTTATCCAGATATTCTCTTGGTTCTAAAAACTTGGCTTCAGCTTTCTGAACAGTTACAATATCTCCTATTGCCCCCGCATGCTCTGAGTTATCTTGTCCGTCTGTGCCGAAAGAAGCGATGATTGTTTTTTCATCTAATACCTCAAGCGCTCCAAGGACCACTTCTTGATTGCGACCGCCTTTTCCTTCTCCTCGGACAGTCACGGTTGTTTCACCACCGGCAAGGAGAAGATGTTGTGGAGGGGTAGCATGAATAAGGGATATTCCAGAGTCACGAGCCTCACCTTGAAACTTGTCGGAGAAAATTGTTACTTGAATTCCTTGCGAACGTGCTTTTTGTTCGATTGCATGAAGAATAGTGAGGTTTGAGAGAATAAAAATATTATGCGCGTTCTCAAAGTATTTATCGTCTGTTGGGGTTTCGATGAAATCATCTTGAGTAAGATTTAGTTTTTCATCAAGATTATATTTTTTTAAGATCCCGAAAACATCTTCAATTGTTGAGGGGTCTTTTTCAGTAGGCCCGGATGCGATAGTTGCAAGGTCATTTCCCGGAACATCCGAAAAGATCAAAGACGCCACGGTCCCCGGGTATAAAATCTTTGCAAGGCCTCCACCCTTTACTTGGGAGAGATGCTTTCTCACGATATTCATATCTCTAATAGTAGTTCCCGCCTCAAGCATCGCCTTGAATATTGCAGTTTGTTCCTCAAGCGAGTGTTTGAATGGAAATTCAAACAATGCTGACCCGCCACCACAAACAACTACCAAGATAAGATCTTTTTCGGATTCTTTCCCTGAGAAGTCCTCAATAACTCTTTTTGTGAAATCGATGTTGGCTTGAGATGGAAGAGGGTGAGTACCTTGTATGTAATATACCTTCGAATTGTCTTGAAATTGGTCTGGAACAGTGTCGATAACGTATCCCTGCGTTAATCTGTCTCCTATTGTATTTGCAATAATTTGTGAGTTGCGTGCTGAACCTTTCCCAAATCCTATGATAAAAATCCTTTCAAAGAAGGATAGGTCAAAGGTTTTGTTTTCTATTTCGAGTGTATTTTCATTCAATCGAATATTTTTGGCTATAACCTCATCTGGTTGAATTTCTGTGAGGCCATGTTCGATAAGATCCAGAACCACTTTTCTCTGGGGAGTAACAGCAAGTCTCTCGTAATTTTGGATAATCATGGGCAGTAGTTAAGTTTAGCGTATTTATATCAAAAAAATCTAGTCTATGTGGTATAATGATTTCAGTTAAAGACGAGAATTACAAGATTCGGGTCAAGATGAATAAACAAATTCTTCATATTCTACCCGCAGACGCTGAATAAGCGTTTTCTTCTCGTTTTAGACTCAGAATATGTCAGCAAATCGTGATGATTATGTTAAAAAATTAGAAGACCTATCGGGTGTTACTCGAGATCAAGCAAAAAAACTCCTCATGGATGAGGTTAAAAATGACTTGAAAGGCGACATTGCTCGAGCAATCCAGGAAGCAAACGAAGAAGCCAAAAAAGAATCGCTTCAAAAATCCCAGGAAATTTTAGTCGATGCGATGCGTCATGGGGTTCTTGATTACATCGCAGAATATACAGTATCAGTCGTAAGAATTGAAAATGAGGATATTAAAGGTAGAATTATCGGAAAAGAAGGAAGAAATATCCGCGCATTTGAGACTGCAACGGGTGTTGATGTGGATCTTGATGAAGAAGGTGTTATCAGGCTTTCATCTTTTGATTCAATTCGTCGAGAAATTGCCAGACTCACACTCCTCAAGCTCATAAGAGACACACGAATTCAGCCTTTTAGAATTGAAGAATTGGTCGAACAAACAAGACGCGAGATGGATCGAGTTCTTTTTGAAGAAGGTCAAAAATTAACCCAAGAGCTTGGCGCTTTTAATGTGCCGTCTGACCTTCTTCCTTACCTGGGACGATTCAAATATAGAACATCTTTCGGTCAAAATCTCATAGTTCACACAATGGAACTTGTGAAGGTGGGAGTCCATATCGCACAAGAAATCGGGGCAAATGTTGAGATTGTAAGGCTTGGTTGTCTATTCCACGATATTGGAAAAATTGTGAACGATAAAGAAGGAAGCCATGTCACGCTCGGTGTGGAGCTTCTGCAAAAATTTAAAATGCCTCGTGAGGTTATTAATTGTGTTGCAGAACATCATGAAGACAAACCGTTTTCTTCAGTCGAATCAGTTATTGTACATATCTCTGACGCTATTTCGGGCGCAAGACCCGGAGCGCGACATGAAGACCTTGGAGACTATGTTAAAAGAATCAAGGAAATGGAAGATATTGCCAAAACCTACGATGGTGTTGAAGACGCGTATGCCTTTGAAGCCGGCCGAGAGTTAAGAGTGATAGTGAATCCCGGCAAATTGGACGATATCGAAACAACAATTCTTGTCAAAAACCTCAAAGAAGAAATAGATAAAAGACTTATTGTTCCCGGCGTTGTACGGGTAACAGCTATCCGCGAATTTAGAACTTCAGAACCAAAAGAATAGGTATGTCCCACGATTCTTCTTGCGATCTCCCACATGTCGGAGTAGGTGTTATGGTATTAAAGGGCGATTCCGTTCTACTTGCAAAAAGAAAAGGTTCTCATGGTCAGGGTGAATATGCATTTCCCGGGGGGCACTTAGAATTCAGTGAATCGATTAAAGAGTGTGCTCGGCGTGAGGTGTTTGAGGAAACCGGAATAAGGATAAAGAAAATTCGCTTTAATAGACTAGCAAACGTAACCTCTTTTAAAAACAAGCATTATGTTGATATCTCCCTTATCGCGGAATATAATTCTGGAAAATTGCAATTACGCGAGCCGGAAAAATCCGAATCGTGGGATTGGTATCCACTTGACAAACTCCCTCAGCCTCTTTTTGCATTCTGCAAAACCGCATTTGAGAGTCTTAAATCCGGAAAAGTATTCTACGACTCAAAATAAAAATACTGTAAGAAATTCCTTCAGGTCTTGACAAAGCTATTTTGCAAGTTGTATTGTAAAGGCAAGAAAAACTAGACTTTACATAAAAAGGAGGTGAAGAATTAATGTCAGTAACAAAAAAAGAATTAATAGAACTAGTAGCAAAAAAAGGAAATCTTACAAATAAAGCTGCAAAAGAAGCAGTCAAAGTATTTTTAAATGGAATTAAAGACTCGCTCAAGCGTAACGAAAAAGTAGTGATCACAGGGTTTGGAACTTTTTCAGTACGAGCACGCAAACAACGAAAAGGTAGAAATCCTAAGACTGGAGCAACTATTACTATTCCAGCACGAAAAGCACCAGGATTTACACCGGGAAAGAGCTTGAAAAAGGCTATTAAATAAGAAGATGTTGCAGATTTAAAAATCCATGTGGTATAGTGCCCACATGGATACTATTGTATACGTCATTGGTCCAACCGGAGTTGGAAAAACAAGCCTTGCCACTACACTCGCGAAGACATTCAAAGGAAATTTAATTAGCGCAGATTCGATACAGGTTTATAAAGGGCTTGATATTATTTCGGGGAAAGATCTTGATGAGGGTTCCAGTTTTAATACAGCTTCAGTACTTGATAGCCTTTCAATAGGAACCCATCTGATAAATGGTACCCCCACTTGGTGTTTGGATATAGTGGATCCTTGGTATTCATTTCATGTAGGTGATTTTCATAAAGCTGTTACTTTTGTGATCGAACGATTAAGAATAGAACATATTCTTCCGATTGTTGTGGGTGGATCTACTTTGTACGTTAACGCATTATTAAATCCAATTGCGAGTATTAATATTAAATCGGACAATCAGTTTAGAACTGAAATGGAACAAAAATCTATAAATGATGTTCTTGATTATTTGAAACGAATTTCTTTCGAAGCATTTCATAACCTGAACGAATCGGAGCGGGGAAATAAAAGAAGAATTATCCGGAAAATAGAAATTCTAAAACATGAGATTCATAAAACCAAACCTCCACAATCGATCAAGCAATCGCCCATAATTATTGGATTGCATGCCGCAAGGGAGTACTTAAAAAAGAATATTGACAAACGAGTTGAAACAAGAATAGGAAGTGGAGCGTTTGAAGAGGCAGAGTTACTATACGGTAGGTATGAAAAACTTTCACCTCAGATTCAAAACGCGAACGGTTACAAACAGCTCTTTAAATATTTTAACAAAGAATATTCAAGAGAAGAAGCGATCCAACGATGGAAGTTTTCAGAGTATCGCCATGCCAAAAATCAAATGACTTATTTTAAGAAATATGTATCGGCTGAGTGGTTTGATGTCGAAGGAAAATACTTTCAAAAAGAAGTTCTGAATTTTATTCTAAATAAGCATGGGCTTTCAAAATAGCCACACTGCTCGGTGCATGATTTATCTTACTATCCAAAACCATTTGATACACTTCTTTGAATGGTTTTTTCACTATTTCAATTTCTGATTCATGTGAAGAGCTGACCTCACAGTTTTTCACAAGAAATAAATATGCAGGTGATTTTAAAATCATTGTAAGGGGGTGTACATATCCCATATCTATCCATTCTCCGTTATTTATTCCCGTTTCTTCCAGTAGTTCTCTTTTTGCTGCAGTCAGGGGAGATTCATTTTTCTCAATTCCTCCTGAGGGAAGTTGGAGTGCATACTCTTCTATCGCGTAGTAGTACTCTTTAATAAGAAATACATTTTTGTTTTTGTCTAAAGCAAGAATTGAAACGCCCGATCCGTAATCTATTACCCCAAATGTTGACTCAGTTCCGTTCTCATGAATTACTCTTTCTTCATCGATTGAAATCCATGGGTTTTTATAGACAGTTTTCGAGGTAAGAATTGTATAAGGCCCCTTTTTCATGGGTTTTTTGTGCTCTTTGGAAAAGAGTAAGCCAGATTCTGTTTGGTCCCGATTGTATCGGGATTTATCCGCAATTTCTCTAATGCCTTCAAACTCTCGGTGCTATCTGTTATCCACAGAATAAATGCCCTTTTGCACCATCTCGGAAGTTGCAGCAGGTAGGATTGTCCGTTTCACTCCCACTCGTCTCTGTTACTCTCGAACTCTGTTGATTCAGAATCCGTTTTTGACCCCGTATGTGGGTATGGATCAAAACACTAGCGCTTACGCGTCGGAACTTGTGTTCCGTCCCCTGCATTCTGCTGTCTGGACTTTCCTCTCCGGCGAAGCCAGAGTAGCGGTCCTTTTTCCAAAGAGCATCCTATATTATAGATGAGTTAGAAGGTCAAATCAAGCGAGACGGGTGGTATAATTTGAAAGATGAATAGTGTTAGGTTTGAAGTTATTAGTAACGGGAAAAGGATTATTTTTAGTTCTGAGATTAACGGACTAAAAATTAACGATGAAATTTATACTGCCGGCGCAGATGGGATTTTGATTTATGACGAAGTCGAAAATCTACATACAGATGAGGTGCAATGTCAACTTTCGACCAACACTTCAACTCTTATTCCCGCCTTAAAAGTCTTGGGTATTCAATACAATTCTTATTTTGACAATCGGGATGTTATCGACTCTCAAAATGATATTACTTTCTATTGGCGTCCGTCGCATCTTGCTGCTTTTTACAATAGATATGCGACCGATGGGGTGGAGATTGAAAGAAGAGAACCGATCATAAGATCGGCAGTTGAATTTTTAACAGATTCTTCAAAACAGAATGATACCTTTTTACCTGAGGAAAAACTTAACAAACTTGAAGAGGACTGTAAATTTTTAGGTTTCTATGACGGATTTCCAATATTTGATGCAAGTTTTGGATTTCCGCAGCTCTTATCCCGAATAGGAATTCACATTGGAGAAGAAAGCATTTTGATATCAACGCCTATGGATAAATATCAGGAGGATGTATATAAAGTAGCCGAAAAGATCACTCTGTCAACGGGAATTGAGGGTTTCAAGAAAAAAAATAGGGTGAGGTTTGAAAAAACTCAGGAAATACTTGACCTTCTAGGTTTGGAAAACAAAATTTGAAACTTGTGTTCCAAGGTCTATAATAGAGTACCACATGATTACTCCGGAATTTGAAAAATTGTATAAAAATTTAAATCCTGCTCAAAAGAAAGCTGTAGATACTGTAGAGGGCGCTGTGATGGTGGTAGCCGGTCCCGGTACCGGCAAGACGACAGTACTTACTCTTCGGATCGCCAAAATACTTCTTGAAACTCAAATAAATCCTGAAAACATTCTTGCTCTTACGTTCACTGAGGCCGCTTCTTATGAAATGAGAAAAAGACTCCTGGGTATAATTGGGCATGATGCTTATCGAGTTGAGATATCAACATTTCACTCATTCTGTAATAACTTTATTCGTACACATCAAGAAGAATTCGCCGATATTGTTGCTTCTGATAACATTACAGAAATTGAACAGATCCAGATAATTGAGAGTGTTATCAAAAAAGAAAAATTCGAGCATATTAAACCATTGGGAAATCTTCTTCATTACGTTAAACCTGCATTAAGTGCTATCAATTCTCTTAAAATGGAAAAAATATCACCGGAGGAATTTGATGATAGTCTGAATGTTATGGAAAAAGAAATACATTCCTCAGATGATTTATTAAATTCTAAAGGGAAGTACAAAGGAGAAATAAAAAGTATTTATAAAAAAAAGCTCAATGAAATTGAAAAAAACAGAGAACTGGCTGTTGTTTATAGAAAATATCAGGACAGTCTGAAGAAAAATAAGAAATATGATTACAACGATATGCTTTTGGAAGTAATAAAACAACTTGAGGTACACCCTTATTTGTTGCAGTACTTGCAAGAGAAGTTCCAGTATTTTTTAGTCGATGAACATCAAGATACTAACGCATCTCAAGGAAAGATTGTTGAGATGATGGCGTCATTTTTTGACAACCCAAATCTTTTCGTCGTTGGCGATGAGAAACAGGCAATATATCGATTTCAAGGAGCATCACTTGAAAATTTTATTTACTTTAAAAATAAATATCC
>CAZBEA010000005.1:0-8900 GCA_964490835.1 uncultured Gammaproteobacteria bacterium | reverse complement strand
GTATTGGTGAGAAATAACCGAGATCTTGATCCACTATTGCCGGTTCTTGATACACAGAAGATTCAATACGTTATTGAGACGGATTCGAATGTGTTGGAGGATATAGATGTTGGAAAGTTAATTTTACTTTTAAGAGCAGCCAACAACCCAAATGAAAATGAGTACGTAATAAAGGCAATGCTTATGGATTGTTTTGAAATTCCTCCTTTGGATGTTTTTAAAATATCTACAAAAAGACATGAAGAGAAAGGGAAAGTTTGGGATATTATGCAGGATACCAAAAAACTTGAAGGTTTAAAGGTCAAAGATATAGACGCTATTAAAAAATTTATAGAATTATTTAATGGGAAAGGAGGGTTTATAGAACTTGCTAATAATAAAAGACTTGACGAAGTGTTTGTTGAGGTCTTGAATAAGTCGGGGCTTCTATCAAAAATTCTTGAAAGGCCACACGCACAAGAAATATTAATGCGCCTTGCAAGGCTATATGATGAAGTAAAGGAATTGGTAGGACGAGACGGGTCATATTCCCTGAAAGACTTTATTGAATACCTCGATCTATTAGAAGAGCATAAAGTTAGTCTTAAAAAAAATACTCATGTTATACCCGAGGGAATGATCAGGTTGATGACTGTGCATAGGGCAAAAGGACTTGAGTTTGATTACGTTTTTTTAATCAACGTGTACAACACACATTGGGGAAATAAACTGAGAAGAGGTGCAAGATTTAATATTCCGTGGGAATATCTTGGAAAGAAGTTAACGGACTCTTTCGAAGATGAGAATAGTGATGAAAGACGGCTTTTTTATGTTGCTCTAACGCGTGCTCGCAAAAATGTATTTATTACATATTCCAACACCACAAATGATGGCCGTGAGCAAATAGCATCACAATTTCTGACAGAAATACCTGATGAGTTTATTGAGAATATTAATGTTTCCTCCTTTGAGAAGAAATTTAACGATAATTTGCAAAATATATTTAAGCCTACTATCAAGCCAGATACATCATTCTCAAAAGAGTTCATTAAGGAGGTTTTTATTAAGCAAGGTTTATCTGTTAGTGCTTTGAATAATTATCTGGAGTGTCCTTGGAAGTATTTTTTTAATAATTTACTAAGAGTTCCAGAAAAAATTGATAACTCAGGGCTATTTGGGAACGCAATTCATGATGCCATCAATCAATACGTAATTTCTCTAAAAAAAGGTAAATCCACAAAAGAGTATTTACTTAAAGAGTTCAGGGAATCAAGATACCTCTTGTCAATTAGCACAGATGAGATTGACCGTTTTGTAAAAAGAGGAGAGGATGCTCTATCAGGATTTTATGAGGAGCGATTAAAAAACTTGCCAAAAGGAGTAGAAACTGAACTTGAAATAAGAGGTATACGAATAAATGATGAGCTTTTTCTTAACGGGAAAATTGACATGATAGAACCGATAGATAACAATTCTGGATTTAATGTATATGATTTTAAAACTGGGGGTGTAAAATCCAGAAATGTTATTGAGGGAAAAACAGCAAATAGCGATGGAAATTACAAACGACAGCTGGTTTTTTATAATATTTTACTTAACCGCTATAGAAATGGATTCTTCAAAATGAATAGCGGAATAATTGAATTCGTAGAGCCAAATGAAAGTGGAGTTTATAAACGCGAAATATTTGAAATATCTCCGCAAGAGTCTGAAGAATTACTAGCTGAAATAAAAAGAGTATGTGATGAAATCATTAACCTAACATTCTGGAGCGTTGAGTGTGATAAAAAAGAGTGTAAATACTGCAAGTTAAGTGAGTATATTAAAAACTAATTATGACTGATTTCTCACCTGCATTTTACTTGCCCTTTGTAAAAAAGGAGAGGTTAACAGAGGACACGTGGACATTTTATTTTGGAAGGAACGGTAATGAAAAAGAATTCAAACCGGGGCAATATTTTGAGATTACATTAGATATCAAAAATCCCGATGACCGAGGAAACACGAGGGTATTTACTATTTCTTCGTCTCCCACCAATAAAGATTTTTTTACAATTACAACACGAATTATTAAAAGTTCATTTAAAAAAACCCTCTCTCGATTGAAGCCCGGTACGATGATTCAATTCGAAGGACCATGGGATGATTTGGAGATTGATGTTGATGACAGTTCACCAAAGGTTTTCCTTGCAGGTGGCATAGGAATTACCCCTTTTCATTCAATAGTTTCGTATTGTCGTGACAAGGATCTCAATGTTCCGATGACCCTGTTTAATTCGTGGAGTACGAAGCATGATGTAATATTCGATGAATTTTTTAGGAACACCGAAAAAAAACTCTCAAACTTTTCGTATATACCCACACTTTCTCAAGAGACAAATCTTGGTGATTGGGATGGTGAGCGAGGCAGAATCAACCAGTCTGTTATAGAAAGACATGTTGAAAATCCGGAGTCAGCTTCGTATTATATTGTAGGACCCGGAGGATTTATAAATGGAATGCAAACTCTGCTTCTTGATATGAGGATACCGCAGGGGAAAATAATTTTTGAACATTTTTCGGGATATTAATACTTCATGGCACGGCAAAAAGACGACTATATCATTTTCACAGAAACCCAAGACGGCAGCGACGACGGACAAATGAAATTGGAACAGCTTGAGGTTCTATGGGAAGAGTTACCGGACGACCTTGGGGATAGTGAAAAATCCAGCTTTATAGAAGTAATGAGTAGGCTCGTAAAGTACTATAAAAATACTTCTAATCCTCTTGATAAAAATTAACTTTCATCGAGCAATTCTTCCTGAATAGCATTTTCTTTTGAAATAAGTTTGGTTTCTTTCTGATCGATTTTGCCTGTTGTAATAATAGCATTTCCTAATTTATTAAAATTACTTCTAACATCATTCATCGAATTATACGAATGCGTCACGTGCCGAGACATTGTTTCAAATGATGAGCTTAGGTCGTCAAAATTCTTTTGAACCGATCTGATACCGGCCAATATCTCCCGAGCTTTTTGTGTTACTTTCTGCCCCTCAAGACCCATAAGAATCGCTCTTAAATATGCATAGAATGTTACTGGGGAAACGATAAGTATTCTTTTTTGTGATGAGTATTCAAAAAGAATTGGATTATTTACAATCTCATAGTACACTGCTTCTGAAGGAACATACATAAGAGCATAGTCAAGTGTTCCCTCAGACGTTAAGATATATTTTTTAGAGATAGAGTCGATATGTACTTTAACGTCGCGATTGAAATCTTTTTCCATAGCTTTTTTTCCAGAGTCTTCTTTTTCTTTCTGAAGTCTCACAAAATTTTCCATTGGAAATTTTGAATCGATTGGAATGAGGCCTGACTCAGTTTTAATCACAGCATCAACTGTTGCACCATTTGAAAAGGAATACTGAAGGGTAAAGGTTTGTTTTGGGAGCAGTTGTGATAATAGTTCTTTAAGGACCTGTTCGCCTATATTTCCACGAAGTTTTGGACTTGCTAAAAATTCTTGAAGCTCTTGCATATTCCGACCTATTTCAGACATTTCACCAATATTTTTTTGAACGCCCGATATAACTTCTGCCGCTTTATCAAGTCTTTGATTTAGTTGGCGCGAATGTTCTTGGAGTGTTGAGGTGATATTTGCATGCGAGTCGCGCATTGCAGCATTGAGTGTTTTGTTTGTCGCATCGATACTGGACTGCATGGATTTTAACCACTCAAGAAGAGCGGTATCTGAAGAAGGTTTTTTATTCTGCCGAAAGAAAAGAAAAAGATTTAATAAGAAAAGGATAAATATAAAACCCAATAATACACTTACAATAGGATCCATCGCCGATGTATTGTACCACAACTATTTACCCAAAGAATTTTTTTCAATTGCCTCAAAAAGAACAATTCCGAGAGAAACCATTGTATTAAGGCTAATATTCACACCAAACATTGGAAGTTGGACGATTGTATCGCATTTTTGAAGAGTTTCATCACTTACGCCGTCTGTCTCATGCCCGATTATTAAAGCTACCGGTAAGGGATAATTATATGAGGTGTATGGGATAGCAGTATCGGTTAATTCTATTGCAACTGCTTGAGTTTTTGGATTTTCACTTTTTAGTCTGTCTATTGCTTCGACTGCAGAATTGCAATATTCCCAGGGAACCCATTGCCATGTTCCAATAGACGCTTTTTGAATTCTTGAATTAGGTGGAGTTTCCGAACCTCCACATAAAAATATTTTTTTTGCAGCTACCGCATCTCCGAGTCTAAAAACGGCACCAATATTATATGTATCTAGAACGTTATCTAAAATAATATAGATATCATTCCGTTTCAACTGAGCAATTTCTTCAGAGGTGGGGTTTGACAGTCGTAATTTTTTGGAATTTAATTTTTGCATGTGGGTATTATACAAAAAATTAATTTGCAGCAGAAGGAACAGGTTGGCCGGTGGCCTTCATGAGCTCCTTCTTATTCCAGACCGCAAATGTGCAAGTGGGATAGTTTGCACACCCATAGAAGGGTTTACCTTTTCTCGTGCGCTTTATAATTACCTTGCCACCATCTTTAGGACATGCAACTCAGGAATCAAGAACTATAGAAGCTTTGTAGTCGCATGTAGGGAATGTTGAACAGGCTTTGAACTTTCCAAATTTTCCATACCGAATGACAACAGGACTTGCACATTTTGGACATTTTTCATCGGTCGGTTCGGTTGCAACTGCTATTCTTTCACTTCCCTCTGCTTCAACAAGACTCTTTTCAAACGGTTTGTAAAATTCTTTCATTACAGTGACCCAGTCTTTTTGACCGTTTGCTACATCGTCAAGATTTTCTTCCATCTGTGATGTAAAAGGAATGTCATCAATATTTGAAAAATTTTTAACTAAGAAATCGTTTACTGCAATCCCAATCTCTGTCGGATAAAATCTGCCTTCTTGTTTTTCAGCGTAAAATCGATTCGTTAATGTTGAGATCGTTGGGGCATATGTTGACGGTCTTCCGATCCCATGCCTTTCAAGAGCTCCAATAAGAGATGCTTCGTTATACCTTGGTGGCGGTGTGCTTTCGTGATCCGTAATTTCTGTGCTGTGATGTCGCAGTCCTTCTCCAACTTCAATCTCCGGCAAGATTTGTTCGTTTTCTTCGTAGAACCAGATTTTCAGAAATCCTTGAAACAACATAATTCTTCCATTTGCAGCAAAAAGATAAATCTTGCCTGCCTGAGATTCCACCTCAACACGAGTAGAAGAAAACACCGCATCGGCCATTTGAGTTGCTACGGCTCTTTTATAAACAAGAGAGTAAAGTCTTGCGTATTCTCGTCCGAGACTGTCTTGCACATCTTTTTCGTGGACATTTAATTTGGTAGGCCTAATTGCTTCATGGGCTTCTTGTGCTACTTTTGATTTAGTCTTGTATACCCTTGCGCCCTCAGAGAGGAATTCTTTTCCAAATTCTTTCTCAATGAATTTCCTTGACTCATTGATAAATTGTTCCGATAAGTTAAACGAGTCTGTTCTGTGGTATGTGATAAATCCTTCTTCATACAGTCGCTGTGCGAGTGTCATTGTTTTTTTACTGGAAAATTTGAGTCTTCTTGATGCATCCTGTTGGAGAGTTGATGTGGAGTAGGGGGGTTGAGGAGATCGTCTCATCTCTTTTTTTATAACGTCCTTTACTACAAAGGATTTTACGATCTCAATGTCATTCTTAATGTTTTCTGCTGTTGCGTGATCAACTATGGTTTTAGTTACGGTATAATCACCATCGTAGAGGTCAATTTTTTTTTGGGTTTCGATACCCTTTCCGTCAATTGCAATTAATTCAAATTGAATTGGAGTATTAACACCTTTTTTTAACAAATATGCAAAAACTTTTGAGTAATTTTCTTTATCAAATTTTTTAATCTCCCGTTCTCTTTCTACAATAAGTCGTAATGCAACGGACTGCACCCGTCCTGCTGAAAGGCCGCGCTTTACTTTTTTCCACAAAATTGGAGACAATTTGTACCCTACAATTCTGTCTAAAACTCTTCTTGCCGTTTGGGCGTAAACCAAGTTATGATCAATGTGTCCAGGATGCGATAGTGCCTCATCTATAGCAGTTTTAGTAATTTCATGGAAAACAATCCTTTGAAAATGAATACCTTTTTTGGCCGATGTCTTTAGTAATTCATGTAGATGAAACGATATAGCTTCTCCTTCGCGGTCAGGGTCAGTTGCAAGTATTACATTATCGGCTTTTTCGACTCTTTTCTTTAGGTCTTCAATTACGCTAACTTTATCTTTTGGTATTTCATATTGTGGCTCAAAATCATTTTTAATATCAATTCCAATTTTACTTTTCGGTAAATCCCTTATATGACCATATGAGGCCATAATGTCAAATTTTCCTTCAAGAAATCTATTTAAGGTTTTTGCTTTGGTCGGTGATTCTACCAGAATTAAGGTCTTCATAAGCATCAAGTATAACAAAAGTTGGCAAAAAAATTACCGAAGAAATATTTTGTTGATTTATATCATACAGATCACTTATTTTGGAAGAGTAGGGCTTTTTCAAGATACTGAAGGATTGTGACTATGTATTCTGCATGACTCCAGGTGAGTGGTGAGGCGGATAACTGCTCATTTGTATAAGGACTAACTTGTTCAGGCAATATTCCTGCCGGGCTTGCAGTTGAGGTGACCCATTCAATGATAGGATTTACATTCTTATCCAGATCTTCCTTAGAATTCGCTCTTGCTATCTCGTATTGTGCTGTCCAAAGAGTGGTAACGATCCAAGGATTACCGGGATGATAATTTATACTATTATAATACTGGTCGTTTTCGTATCTTGCGATTCCAAACCCGGTTTCTTTAGCTGTCAATTTTTCTCTTGTAATCGCCATCCCCTTTTGTAATATTGGATCTTCAATCGAGAGAACATTAAATTTAAAAATTCCATATATTGATGACATGTCATATGTTGTATTTGGATTTAGCCTATCTCCATCAAGAATAAGCATCTTATAAAATCCGCCATTTGGATTTGAAAGATGTTTTAAGATTCCCTTTTTAACCTCATCGGCCGCGGAAGCGTATAGATCTTGTTCATCTCTTTTGCCGAGTAATCGAGCGAAATTTGAAGCTGCTGTAAGGGCCGCGTAGACAGTGGATGAGGTAAATGTAGAAATGCAGAAAGTCTCTTCCCAAATGTCATAACTTGGAAGAGGTAAGCCTGTTGTTTTTTCTCTATATGAAACTAAGAATTGTGCAGCTTTTTTTATAAGCGGGTTGTAAAGTGTCTCAATGAATTCAATGTCTCTTGTGCATTTGTAATGATTCCATAAGGCATAGATAACAAGGGCTGTTTCGTCTTCCTGAATAGGAAGAGTTATTTCACCATTTCTTGTCCAGGGATGCCAAGAACTACCAAGTGCTCCATCGGGTCTGTATTTATGCAAAAAATATCCGTTATCTGTGAGGAGCGATTTACTAAACTCAAAGAACCTTCTTGCTGTTGATGAATCCTCAGCCTGATCAAAAGCCAATGCAACGAATGCAGCATCTCTCGGCCACATATAGGAATAGTTGTCGCGTCCATGTTGCAACATATCTGAATCGCACGATGCAATAATGGCACCGTCACGGTCAACGTGAGTTCTTGCGATAAGAAGTGATTTATAAAAAAGATCCGATTGGTTTTTGGGGATCGAAGATGTATCAAGTTCTGCCTTTGAAACCCAAGCTTGCCAAAAGTCTTTTGTTGTTCGGATCAAGTGTTCCGGAGTTTTTGATATTACATAATTATTCAATTCGTATGCATCTCGAATTGATCGGGCAGCGACGATCCAATAGGTGATATCTTTCTCTTCTGACGGCTTAAGATTTACTGGGATTCCCATAACAGAATCAACCGAACCGTGCTCGATAGGATTTTTGGACAACTCTCCATCTTCCGCATCTTTAAAGGTTCCCTCTTTTCCTTCAAGTCCCAATATTCCAACGCTGTAGTCATCAAATCCTTTTCTTTCATTTGAGATTGCATTGATCAAAAAGACACGTCTACCTTTGTAATGAATGATAACTTTATGAATCGGATCATAAAACGCAGTGTCTCTCAGGGGAGAACCGTACAATTCAAATTGTTGGTTAAAAAAGACCTTAATATTTTTTTCTGAACCCGAATCATTTTTTATTCTTAACTTTCTGACGAAGATGTCTTTTTCGTTATAGACAATGTCGGTAAAGTTAATTGTTATTCCAAGACGCTCAGACGTAGCCAGTACGGTCCCAGTAAGGGAATTGGTTTGCATATCGACTTGGGTATTCCATGTGGAATCATCAAGCCAAGAAAAAGAGCCGTCTGTGTATATTCCAACCTTATGTGAACAATTGCTGCCAATATTATTTTCGAGCCCGACGTGTGGATAATAAAAATCCCTTATTAATCCATTTTTGTCATGGCTAATAAGAAGACTTCCATTTGAAAGTATCAATGATTTTGGCATTTTTATTCAAGACCCGAGGAAGCACTTTCTTCTAGAGCTGTCTGTTTGAGGCGGAGGCGTAGATCGTGCATAACATTCATAAATGATATGAAGCTATCGTATGGGGATTCGTAAGGATTGAAGTATTTATGTACATCTCCATCGGCAAACCACTTCGTACACATATAGTAAAAGTGGTCTGATGTTTGCAGCTTGCGCCAATCGGCAAGGAGCTGCTCATCACCTGAAGTTTTAATTAGGTGTTCCAGAGCGTACAGTTTTCTAATCGCATCATGTTGCATGGGGTTTGAAAGCCATGCAGAGAGATCTCGTTCGACGTCAGCCCACGAAATAAAGTATGGAATATCGAGTTCTCCGACTGGATTAAATTTTCTGACAGCCTCAGTGGGGGTTACAAATGAATTATCTTTGTGTTTTAGAATCTCCTTCG
>CAZBEA010000004.1:34774-40993 GCA_964490835.1 uncultured Gammaproteobacteria bacterium | reverse complement strand
TGATAGAATGAATTCAGATTTTGAAGAAGTGGTGGGAGGATACCCACCACATTTTGTACTATGGCAGTTGTTCAGAAAAGTGAATTTGCATTAGCACTCAACCAAATCGCAACAGAACGCGGTGTTGATCCTGAAGTGGTTATCGATACTATAAAGTCTGCAATTTTGGCTGCGTATAAAAAAGATAATGTTCCGGCAGAAGAGCTGGAAACAGAAGAAGAACTCTACTCGGTGGACCTCAATAGTAACAACGGTGAAACTAAAGTTTTAAAAGAAGGCGTTGACGTTACTCCTCCGGGCTTTGGAAGAATTGCCGCCCAAACCGCAAAACAAGTACTTCTCCAAAAAATTCGAGAAAAAGAAAAAGATGCGATAATTTCAGAGTACTCAAAAAGACTCGATACAGTCGTAAATGGAATGATATTACGTTTTCAGGGCCCCAACATAGTTCTTGATATTGGAAAAGCCGAGGCGATCATGCCATATGAGGAAAGAATGGCGAATGAGTCATATTTTTTGAATAAAAAAATCGTTGTCTATATCTCGGGCATTGTTGATGGATTAAGAGGTAAAGATATTATTGTATCCCGTGCCAATCCAAAACTTATCGAAGGTCTACTAAAGCGAGAAGTGCCAGAAGTCGCAGCCGGAAACGTTATTATTAAAGGAATCGTTCGAGAGCCGGGTGTTAGAGCTAAGATTTCGGTATATTCTGAGCAGAGCGGAATTGATCCGGTAGGATCGTGCGTCGGACAAAAAGGTGTCAGAATCCAAGCGATTATCGATGCGCTCGACGGTCTCGAGAAAATCGATGTCATCCAATGGAGTAATGATCCTATTAAATACCTCATTAATGCGCTTTCTCCCGCAAAAGATTTGGAAGTAACGATTGATGAAAAGACAATGTCGGCAAAAGTGAAGGCTCCAAAGGAAGAATTACCTCTTGTTATCGGAAAAGAAGGACAAAATGTTAGACTTGCCTCCAAGCTCACCGGGTATACAATAGAAGTTGAGGGTGGAGATTCACAAAAAGAAGAGAAAGAAGAAAAAAAAGAGCCAGAGGAAAATCAGAGCGCTGATGAAAAGTAGTATGAAACGCTTCGATTTTAAAATAAATAATTTACTATGGAACAAAAAAATACCGCAACAAATAACGTTAGTGCTTTCCCACCGGTAGTATCTGTTTTGGGCCACGTTGATCATGGTAAGACTTCACTGCTTGATGCAATCAGAAAAAGTAATGTCGCCTCACGAGAACATGGTGGGATAACCCAAAATATTGGTGCCTCAGAAATTGAAGTTCCACACGAAGGAAAACAAAGAATCATAACCTTTATAGACACACCCGGCCACGAAGCGTTTTCAAACATGCGTTCGCAGGGCGTGAATGCAGCGGATATTGTTCTCTTAATCGTTGCTTCAGATGATGGGGTAAAACCCCAGACAAAAGAATCGATCGGGATTATTAAAGCCTCAGGTCTGCCGTTTATTGTTGTATTTACAAAAGCGGATCTTGAAACGGCCCAACTCGACAGGGTGAAACGCGAAGTGTTATCAGAAGGTGTTGCTCTTGAAGGATTGGGAGGAGAAATTCCATACATTTCAGTTTCTGCAAAAAGCGGAAAAGGGGTTGGGGAATTGCTTGATTTAATACTTCTCAGTTACGATTTGTCAGAAATAAAAAAAGACGAAAATGGAGATTTCATGGGGGTTGTTATTGAATCGCGACATGACACAAGAAGGGGGGCTCTGGCAACAATTGTTGTAAAGTCCGGGCAGCTGCATGTAGGAGACGATGTATTTGTAAATAACGAAATTCTTGGAAAAGCTCGTGCTCTTATCGGATCGAAAGGTCAGGAAAAGTTTGTCAGTCCGGGAAGAGCTGTTGAAATATTCGGAATGAGTACTGTTGTTCCGTTTGGTAGTGTGATACACAACAAGAAACAAGACCAGCATCCTGCAAAAGTCGCACAGAGCATTGAGCAGTCTCCAAAATCCGCCCTTGATTTTCTCTTTGGTGAGGAAGGAGAAATGCTTTCGGTAGTTCTCAAGACCGAAACAGCAGGTGAAATGGATGCGATTCAAGCCTCTCTGCCTGAAAATATTAAGATCGTATACAGCGGTCAGGGAGAAATTTCTGTAAGCGACGTTTTACTTGCAAAAGATTTTAAGGCGATTTTGATCGGATTCCATATTGGCATGTCGAAAGAGGCAGAGAGAATTGCCGATTCCGAAAAAATTTTCCACAAGACTTACAACATTATTTATGAGCTCTTTGATGAAATAAAGGATGTTGCTGAGATGATGGAGCAGGAAGGGCAAATGCGGGTCATGGGAAAGATGGGAGTCTTGGCACTTTTTGAAGGTACTACCGGAAAAATTATTGGAGGAAAGGTATTGGAAGGCAGAATTGCCATTAAAGATAAGGTAAAAGTAGTTCGTGGAGATGAAGAGATTGCAGATTCTCTCATCGTTTCACTCAAGCACGATAAAAAAGACGTAAAAGAAGCCGGACGTGAAAGTGAATGTGGAATAATGCTTCGTGATTCTGTTGACATACGCGTGGGCGATGTGTTATTATCCTATAAGTAAATTTAATAGGACTCTAATAACATGGACCAAATTATTTTTTTAAGAAATAGAGACAGTCTAAATGCGCTGTTTTCTGAAAACTCTGAGATTGGAATTGTCCTTCCGGAACGTCATTCTTTAGACGTAATTTCGGCAGGACTCGCATTATATTTATCGCTTAAAGCCAGCGGCAAAGATGTCCAAATAGTTTCTAAGACCACACCTCTTGTTGAACATTCAAATTTGTTTGGAGTAGATAAGATTAGCGATAGGTTTGATGGAAAAATTAGAAAACTAACGATTGCGGTTCCATATGTTGAAGGTGAAATTGAAAAAGTCTCATACGATAAAGACGAGACTAATAAAAAACTTCTTGTGAACTTCATAGCTGAAGAAAATGGAATAACATTTCATGAAAACGAAGTTGAATATATCCGAAAAGGAAGCGTCCCTTCTCTTATTATTACACTTGGAATAACTTCTCAAAATGAACTTTCCGGGTTTGTTGATAGTAAAGCCGGTGTCAAAATAGTGGTAATCTCAAACAGCCATATTAAAGATTTAAATGTGAGTGCAGATGTAACATATGTTGATCCAGCATTCTCATCGATTTCAGAAATAACAGGAAAAATTATGACTATGCATGGGCTAGTTATTGACCCTGATATTGCTCAAAATCTTCTTGATGGTATCGTTTCTGCAACACATAATTTTACTTCTGAAAGAACAAGCTCGGCTGCTTTCGAAGTAACAGGCGTTGCGATGAGAGCGGGAGCAAAGAGAAAGAAAGAAATGCCCAGACCTCAACAAAAATCTAACCTTGAGCAATTAGTGAGGTTTGATAATAAAAACGAGAATAGGAGGGATGACAGAAAACATGACAATAGACGAGACGAAAGAAGACGAGATGATAGACGTGATGAGCCGAGAAGACAGGATGTCCAAAGCGGTTTCAAGCCACAACATCTACCGCAACAGCCTCCGGCCGAAGAAATGGTACTTGCCGATCAGGATGATATGCAGATCGTAGATGCCCCCGAAGAGCAACCAGTGAAAGAAGAAAAGAAAGAAAAAATTCCAAGCGATTGGTTTGTGCCAAAAATCTATAAAGGGGACAAAACCAACTAATAGCTTCTCATTGCAAAGCAAACACTCATTTGGTACAATAATTCACTATGCCGTTAACAAAAGACGAAAAAACAAAAATTATAGGTGATCACGCAGTAATAGAGGGTGACACCGGAAGTCCCGAAGTGCAAATCGCACTTCTTACTCACAAAATTCAAAAGCTTACTGATCATTTAAAGATTCATCAAAAGGATCAACATTCCAGGCGAGGACTATTAAATATGCTTTCAAAGAGAAGAAGACTTTTTAACTTCTTATCTAAAATGGATAAAAAACGAGCTGACGGTATCGGACAAAAAGTTGGCCTCGCTGTTAAGTAATGAAACAAACCTCATATTCCTTTGACCTGAACGGAAAAACTCTCGTTCTTGAAACTGGTACACTTGCACAACTTGCAACTTCCAGTGTTTTGGCACGCCTTGGTGATACGACAGTTCTTGCGACTGTTGTGATGAGTAAGCGCGACACAATGCTGGATTATTTTCCCCTGTCTGTTGAATATGTTGAAAGACTCTATGCCGGAGGTAGAATTAAAGGGAGCCGTTGGGTTAAAAGAGAAGGTCGACCGACAGATGAGGCAATTTTAACAGGTAGGCTTATCGATCGGTCCATTCGCCCGCTTTTTCCGAAAGAACTAAAAAAAGACATTCAAGTTGTTGTGACAGTTTTGTCAGTCGACGGAGAGAATGATCCGGATGTTCTCTCAATTGTTGCGACATCAGCCGCGCTTGCAATTTCTAAGATTCCATGGAAAGGTCCGGTTGGAGCTGTTCGAGTTGGGGCTGTGAAAGAAGTTGGAAACGGCGGAGTTGAATTACTGGTGAACCCCAACAGTGACGAACACGATCTTTTGGACCTGGATATCGTTCTTACATCAGGACCTGAAGGTAAGGTTCTTATGATTGAGGCAGGTGCTAAGCAAATTCCTGAGGATGTCGCAAAAAATGCTGTAGCGTTGGCACGAGAATGGAATGCAAAAATAGTAGAGGGAATTAATGGACTTGTTAAAGAAGTCGGAGAAGAAAAAATTACAGTTGAGAAAGACACAACAATCGAAGAAATAAAGGCTTTAGTTGAAAAATCGTACAAAGATAAAATTAATGCACTGATCGAAGGAGATTTGCCTGAGGATGTGTCCGGTGAAGTAGGAAAAATTGCCGATAGTATCGCCGAACTTGAAGGAGAAGATGCAGATCCGAAGAAAATCCTTGCAGCAGTTGACTATGTATTCAAAAAAACGGTCCGAGAAAGGATTTTGAAAGAAGGTAAAAGAATTGATGGACGAAAGATCGATGAAATTCGTCCGCTTTCGGCAAAAGCAAAATTAATTCCTCGAGTTCATGGTTCAGGACTGTTCCAAAGAGGCCAAACTCAAGTGCTTTCAATTGCGACACTCGGTTCTGCGGCGTATGGACAATTAATTGAAAGCCCAGAGGGTGAGGAAACAAAGAGATATATGCACCACTACTCATTTCCACCGTATTCTGTTGGTGAAACGGGAAGGATCGGATCACCTTCACGACGAGAAATAGGACACGGTGCGCTTGCCGAGCGTGCACTTGAAGCAGTCATCCCATCTGAGGAAAAATTCCCTTACACAATTCGCGTGGTAAGCGAAGTCATGTCCTCTAACGGATCTACATCAATGGCGTCTGTTTGTGGTTCAACACTAGCACTTATGGATGCAGGAGTTCCAATTTCAGAACCTGTAGCAGGAATCGCAATGGGTCTTATTACAGATGAAAAGTCGCATGTAGTTTTGACTGATATTATCGGTCTTGAAGATTTTTCAGGAGATATGGATTTTAAAGTTGCAGGGACTAAAAATGGAATTACGGCAATCCAACTTGATGTAAAAATTGACGGGCTTACTGAGGATATGATTGGAGAAGTGTTCACAAGAGCCAGGGACGCAAGACTCAAGATTCTTGATGTTCTGCTTTCTGCAATTCCTGAGGCACGAAAAGAAGTTTCAGAATATGCGCCGAAAATTAAAATGATGCAAATCGATCCTGAAAAAATTGGAGCGGTTATCGGATCGGGTGGAAAGATTATTAAAAATATTATTGCGACATCCGGTGCTCAGGTAGATATAGAAGATGATGGAAGTGTCAGTATTTCGGCCGTTGATGAGGAAGCAGTACAAAAAGCAATGGAAATGGTTGAAGCATTAACTCATGAGGTAAAACCTGGTGAAGTTTTTGATGGAACAGTAAAGCGTATGCTTTCGTTTGGTGCCTTCGTTGAAATTCTTCCAGGAAAAGAGGGAATGGTTCATGTTTCTGAAATGTCTCAGGACTATGTAAAAGATCCGGGTGATGTTGTCGAAATTGGGCAGGCAGTGAAAGTTAGAGTTAAAGAAATCGATGATCAGGGGAGAATTAATCTTTCCATGAAATTTGGTAATGAAGGAGAAGAGGTAAAAGAGGTCCGAACGGAAAGTCGAGAAAGAAGGGGTGGAGATTATAGAAGCGATCGTGGTGGAGACAGACGCAGTGGAGGATTTAGAAGCGATCGTGG
>CAZBEA010000004.1:23535-34674 GCA_964490835.1 uncultured Gammaproteobacteria bacterium | reverse complement strand
ACAAATGATTCTCAAATTCAAAAGCTTGAGAATTTAATTCAAAAAACGACTCTTCCCAGCGAGCTTCTTGATAACGTAAAAGCGATGATTGGAAGGCTCAAGATCATCAAGAGTGATGCAAATTTTTACGCCGAATACGACACTATTTCTCGCTATGTAAATTGGGTATGTGCTCTTCCTTGGAACAAAATTACACAGGACGTTCTCGATCTTGCGCATGCAAAAGAGATTCTCGATAAGAATCATTTCGGGCTCAATGAAGTAAAATCAAAAATCTTAGAATATCTTGCAATTATGATCATGGTGAAGACGCGCATGGGTGAGAACGCTCGTCAATTCCATGCAAAAGCCCCGATTCTTTCACTTGTCGGACTTGCCGGTGTAGGTAAAACAACCATCGCATATTCAATTGCCGAGGCAATGGGAAGAAGAATTGTCAGAATTCCCTTCGGAGGTCTTGGAAGTGCGGCACAGCTCAGGGGTAAATCTCGTCTTTCACCCGATGCAGAACCGGGGATGGTTATAAAAGCACTCAAGCAGTCGGGGGTGAAAAACCCCGTGATACTGCTCGATGAAATAGATAGGGTAAGTGCTGATGCAAGAGCAGATATTATGGGTGTACTGGTTGAGCTCCTTGATCCGAACCAAAATAAGGCATTTGTTGATCATTTTATTGACTTTCCGGTCGACTTATCACAGGTGTTGTTTATTGCAACATCAAATAATACGAAAGACATTTCGACTGCTGTAATAGACAGACTTGAGGTTATTCAGATGCCATCGTACACTGATCAGGAAAAGACAATGATTGCAAAGACCTTTACTCTACCTCAAGCTATGAAAGAAGCTGGGCTGACTGAAAAGGATTTTATAATAGATGAGAGTGTGTGGGAGGAATTTATCATCCGCCCTCTTGGGTATGACCCCGGAATCCGTGGAGTGCAACGGGTCATTTCAGGGGTTGTGAGAAAAGTTGTATATTACATGTTGATGGGGCAAATTGAGCCAAATACACAATTTGTTTTGAATCGCGAAAATGCGAAAGAATTTATTCCTCAATGGTAATTTCATACAAAAATAGAAGGTATTATTTATATTTTTTGATTTATAATTTAACACTATGGAACCATTAAGAATTATCCCGCTAGGCGGGATTGGAACAGTTACCAGGAATATGTATGTCTATGAATATGGACAGGAGATTCTGATTGTTGACTGTGGGATTGGGTTTGTTGACGATACCATGCCGGGTGTAGATCTTGAGATTCCCGATGTTACATACCTTAAAAAGACATCTAAAAAAATTGTTGGAATGCTGCTCACACACGGACACGAAGATCATATCGGTGCTCTTCCTTTTATTCTTCCTTCTCTCCCTGAATTTCCGATTTATGCCTCACGTCTTACAGCGGCTCTTGCAAATGAAAAGTTAAGTGAATTCGGGACACGTCAAAGGGTGCAGGTTATCGAATTTGGACAGGAATTAAGATTGGGACTTTTTTCATCTACCTTTATCCGTGTTACACATTCGATTATCGACACATCTCATATTTTCATAAAAACCCCCGTAGGGAATATCTATCATGGCAGTGATTATAAATTTGATTTCACACCGGTCGATGGGCAAGCATCTGATTTGCGGAGAATTGCAAAGGCCGGAGATGAAGGAATTCTCTGTCTTTTATCGGATTGTTTGGGTGCAGAACGGCCAGGGCATGCGCCGTCCGAAAAAGTTATCTCTGAAAGTTTTGATGAGGAAGTAAGACGTACGAAAGGTAAGGTCTTTATTACTACATTTTCCTCCAACTTATCCAGAATGAATCAAGCAATTGATACTGCTCAAAAATATGGAAGGAAAGTATGTTTTGTAGGAAGGTCATTTATTAAGACAAAAGACATCGGTAAAAAATTGGGATATATGAAATTCCCCGATAACATTGAAGTAAAACCAAAAGATGTTCTTCGAATGGATCCTTCAAAAGTTCTCATTCTTCTTGCAGGGAGTCAGGGACAGGTTGAATCTGGGCTAGTAAGAATTGCCAATAACGAACGTGACGATATCACGATAGGTAAAGGTGATACGGTTATATTTTCAGCGGACCCAATTCCCGGAAATGAAGTTGCGATTAATTCTCTTGTTGATACGTTATCCAAAAAAAATGCAAGAGTCGTTATCTCAAAAATGACCGATATTTTTCATGTCTCGGGCCACGGTAGTCAGACGGATCTTGAGTTGCTCATTTCACTCACTAACCCAAAGTTTCTTTTTCCCATCGGCGGAACATACCGTCATATGACAAAGTATCGTGATATTGCACAAGGTCTTGGGCATAGTCCTGATAAGGTAATATTGGTTGAAAATAATCAGCCAATAGAATTTTTTGAAGAAGGATTTAGGGTTGGAAAAAAAGTTCCGGGATCTAATGTCTATGTTGATCAGATAAGCGGTGAGGAGTTGGACACGTTTATTATTCATGACAGGATAAAAATTGCAAATGAAGGTCTTATTGTGATTATTGCCGAAGTTGATAGTGAAGAAAGAAAAATTATTGATAGACCGACAATTATTCCCAAGGGATTTGTATTCGGCGATAAAGGTAAATTTGAATCTCAAATCTATGAAAAAATAAGGAATATGAAAATTTCTCCGGGTGATAAAAATAGTAATATTCTTATTTTCAGAAAGACGATTCAAAAATTTGCTGAAGAAATATTATACAAAGAGGGTAGGGAGCCATTGATAATCCCTGTGGTATTGGAGGTGTAACTATGACATTTGACGAAGCAATTGAAAAAGCACGAAGAATCAGAAAGCTATATGACGAGCTTGAAGAAAGAAAATACGGTAAAAAATGGGAGAGAAAAGATTTGGTCTTAGGATTTGTTCACGACGTTGGGGATTTGGTGAAGACAACCATGATGCTTGATGGAACACGAGAAGCCAATCCCGACACCAAACATATGTTCTCCCACGAGTTATCGGATTGTCTCTGGTCGGTAATAATTCTGGCCGATAAATACGAAATCGATTTGAAAGAATCATTTCTTGAAAATATGCATCTTTTAGAACAGAAACTTGAAGAAGAAAAATCTGAATAATTCTTTTACTTCGTGATATTATTCTATCTGTGAACTCTGTAAAAATCGCACTGATTGGTACCAGTTGTGTTGGTAAAACCACAATTTTGGATGAGTTGAAAAATATATTCACCGATTATGTTTTTATCAATGAAGTTGCAAGAGAGTATTTTATTAAAAGTAAATCTAACGATAGATTTTCGTTTCAAGATCAAAAAAATATTCAGGATCTTGTCATTGAGACCGAAAAGAAAATGAATGGTAGGATTGTAATTTGTGACAGGTCAGTTATTTGTCCGATTATTTATACGCATGCAGGTGGAGATGTGGATGGGGCCCAAACCCTTCATTCCAGGGTAAGCGAATGGATTCCTACCTATACGCATCTTGTAATTCTTGATCCCTCAGAAGTGCCTTATGAGAAGGATTTAGTTCGGGATGAAGATAATAATTTTAGAATGAAAGTTCATAAAGTATATCTTGAATTCTTGAAAGAAAAAAATATAGAATACAGTCTAATAAGTGGAAGTCTAGAAGATAGAATAAAAAAAGTTACAGAGATTATTAATAAATATGAATAAGGCAGAAATTCCTATACCATCCGGTGAATTATTTGATGTTGAACATTTTTTTCCCGGAATCAATGCTATAGAAGAGGCACATCAAGCATTTCTTACAACGACTCCAAGATATGAACGATTTATGACAGGAGAACCGATAGAGGAGTGGGTGGGATTATTGGGAATTGATGTTTTGTCTTTGGGTCATGCTTATTCAACTGAGGATGTTGCGATGCAATTTGTTATTTGTAATGATCGAGGGGAAGTAGTAACAACTCCACAGGAAAAAATGACGCTGAGAGTTGCTTCAAGAATTCATGACTTCGGTGAGATTAAGGATGACGTTGGGGGAATAGGTGATATTTCCCATGATAAAAAACTCGATATTCACAGACAAGAAGAAACAACAGTTTTTGAAAGGCTTCTGGCAAGACATGTGAAGGATCCAGAGGAGGGAGCGATTTTAAAACAGATATATGAAACCGTAGTCCACGGAGACAGAAGTCAGGGGTTGGCTCGACAATTTAATGCAATTGAGCGAATTGGATATTTATTAACTGCTCATCAAGCATTTAAAGGAGTTGATGGACAGCAGATTAAAAACTGGAAGGGTTTAACGGGAAATGTCCTATCCAATCAAACAGTCGCATTAATTGGATACGTGGATGAATTTCCTATGGTGGGAAATGTGTTAGACCTTTTAAGGCATGATATTACAACAATGTTTGCTGTGATAACATGTGAACCTCCTATTGTAGATAATGAAGGAACACTGTCTTTTGATGTGGATAGACTCATGGGTGCACAGAATGCCTGGAGAAGTTATATAGCTAACTGATACTCGAGCACGCAATTTTGATCGCTTCTGAATAAGTAGGATATGCGTGGATCATTTCTGCGAGGTCTGATGCTTTGGCTCGTAATTTTATTCCAAGAGTTACTTCATGAATCATTTCACCTGCCCGATCCGCAACGATAACACTCCCCAGAAGTCGACCATTTACATCGGTTAAAATCTTTACAAAACCATCGAAAGAATTTTCAGTGTTAGATCTTCCAATTACCGCCATTGGAGCAATTCCTTTTTTATATTTTATACCCTTTTCTTTTAGCGAAGCCTCACTCTCACCAACAGAGGCCACTTCAGGTGTTATAAATACACATCGTGGAACTGCTCTGTAATCCGGTTCGATTTTGACATATGAAAACGCATTTTTTGCTGCAATATAACTTTGGTAATATCCTGTGTGGGTAAAAAGGTAGGGCCCCACCAAATCCCCCGCAGCAAAGATGTGTGGTTGGAGGGTCTGGAGATATTTATTGACTTTAAATTTACCGTCTTTATCCAAAAGTCCAGCTTGTTCCGGTGCGAAATTAAGAGCAGGTTTTTTACCGGTTGCAACGAGTATCTCCTCAACTCTCAATTGGTGGAATGTGTCGCCGGTTTTGTAATACACTATTTTATCTTTTCCATCTTTTTCAATTCGAACAATATCTGACCCATTCAATACTTGAATCCCTCTGTATTCAAAGAGAGCTTGTACCAGTTGTGATGTATCCTCGTCTTCGTTGCTTAAAATTCTGGACCTATTGATCATGGTAACTTTGCTTCCGAAAATTGAGAAAATTTGTGAAAATTCGCATCCGACAGCTCCTCCACCCATTACTAATAAACTTTGTGGAACATGGTCAATTTCTACCAAATCTTTAAACGTAAGATACCCTGACTCTTCGAGTCCGGGAGTTGGGGGGATAAAAACATCGCTACCCGTGGATATAAGAAATTTCTTTGCAGAAAAAGTTCTTCCGGCAGACTCTATCTCATATGGAGAGATGAATTCTGCTTTTGAGTGAAACACATCGATTCCCTGTTCTTCAAAGGATTTAGAGCCATCCGCGGCGCCGGTACGAGACACTACAAGTCCCCGATAGTCTTGAACTTCTTTGAAATGAAAAGAAGGATTTGGAGCATGAACTCCATAAGATGCCGTATTACGAACTGTTTCTAAAATATTTGCAGAATGAAGAAGAGCCTTTGTTGGAACACATGCCCAATTAGGACACTCGCCGCCGATTTTTGTCTTCTCAAACATCGCAACTTTCTTCCCCAAAGACCGTGCGTAGTGCGCGCCGACACTTCCACCCGATCCGGAGCCAATAACAATGAAATCATAATCAAATTTTGTATGGGTCCTGTTCAGCATGGTGAAAAATTATGAAATATCTCTATGTGACCGATATAAATAAGCTGCATCGGTGTCGTATTGTTCTAGAAATTTTACAACCATTTCTGTCAACTCCTTACTATTAACAGTATGAAGATGAGACAATTCATCTGTCACATCTTTTGAAACATTATCAGCAATAAGCTCTGCCTGACCTTCACGCATTCGAATTGCGATACAAGCAGCATAAATACTGGCGTATAATTTTTTAGGATCAAAATCTTGACTGTGTCCTTTTCTTTTTACAACTAATTTCATTATCCAAAGTTAATAGTACCGTTCGCAATTAAGATAAGAAGCCATCCAAGCCCGATCAACATGAACCCAATTGCAAATCTCATATAGCCTTTATTATTTTCCTTCCAGCCCTTGATCTTATGTATTTTTGTTCCTGAAGCAACAAGGATGAGAATGACTATCAAGGGCAATACGAAGACAATGTTATACAGAATAAGAAGTAAGAATGCCATGAAATCAAAATTCAGAGAAAGAATAGTGATGATGGCAAGATACGGAGCACCGGTACAAGGAAGTTCAACTCCTGCAATAAAGCTCCCTAAAAGAATAACTCCCGGAACCGACATGTTTTTGGAAAATGCATGGATTTTATGTGCGAAGTAGGGTGGAATCTGGAGCGAAAACCCTTTGCCATACCAATAAAAATCTTTTATTTCCAAAATACCGGCGAGTATTACTATTGATCCAACAAGGATTGAGAGATACTCGGACACCCAAATTGGAACTTTAGAGAGAAAGTAGATAAGACCAAGACCTGCAATAAGGTATGTCATAAATATCGCAAAAATGTAAAGACTTCCAAGTAGAAGAAGTCTTTTGACTGATCCTTTTCCTCCTAAGACAACGGAAATCATAAGGATAAGAACTCCTATTGCACACGGATTAATTGAATCTATGGCTGCAGATCCTACGACTACTGACAAAGTTGGTAAATGTAAGTCAAACATATTTAATTATTAAGTCTTCCCCCATTTTTGATTTTTCCAAGTTTTTCTGCTACTTGATATGAACGACATATTTTTTCAGTCGATTCACTTGCTGGTCCAAACTCGATAATGACACAATCCCCATTAGGGACCTGACTATACGGAGCATAGATGTATACTGCGGGGTCAGTTACTTTTTGTTGCACGTACTTACCATTGATTGATTTGTAAACGAAAACATTAAGTGTTCCGGGAGCTCCATCTGGACAAGTGTCTCCGTTATTCAAAACAACCTGACCGCTATCTGTTGGATATGAAATGGATTCGGTATTTATATAACCCCCGATAACATGGAAGAATTTACCAAGGGATTGATCATCCTCCACTACAACCACTCCTTCAAGATGAATTCTGTCATCGTTATGTTCGTGTAATGTTGAAGTTCCAATTTTATTTGAAAGGCCGGTGGGATCCAGAAGGTTGACCTTATCACCACAGTTATACAACTCAAAGTCCGCATGATAATGAACCGGGCCCTTACTGTGTGAGATAAGATTTACATAGACGGTCGACCCACCAAGAAAAAGGGTTTCGGCGATCGTGACAACGCTAATGCAGATAAAGAGCAATTTTTTTGCAGAAGATGTGAGTGGTTTTATGAAGATTGAAATTCCAGCAAAGGAAAGAAGAAGAAATGTACTAATGAATATTGTTATAAACGAGAGTGAGCCGACTGTTTCTTCAAGAGTAGAGTAGGCTGCCGATTCTTTTGCCTGAACACTTTGAGCGAGGAAAAAAAATGCAAAAGCCGACAAAAAATAACCGGCGTATCTTAGGCAGGATCTCATACATATTTAATAATAGAACAAAAATTCAGTTGAGCGCAACCAGGTCTTTTTTGGAAGAGAAAATTTTACCGGATAAAAGATTAAAAATTACCGTCAGAATACTGATGGAGACGATTGAAATGCCAATTATTGTCCAATCATGAATATCAATTGGGTGAATTTCAAAAATATGAGCGAGGAACGGTATATACATAAGAAGCAATTGTAGGAATAGAGATCCCAGTACAGCCAAGATAACCCATTTGTTCGAGAAGAATTTCATTTTGAAATTACGTCTGATTATAAGAACATTCACAAGCTCAAGAATTACTATTGTTAAGAATGCTGCGCCTTGGGCCTCGTGTATTCCTTCACGTAAGTTCTCGTCGTAGACAAAAAGAACACAAAGAGCCAAAACAAATCCAAAGAAAAGCATCTGAATCCACGACACCCTGTCAATGATTTGTTCTTGGAATTTTTTCGGAGAGTATTTCATAACATTTTTTTCCGCAGTATCCATCCCAAGAGCAACTGCTGGTAATCCGTCAGTTACAACATTTATCCAAAGCAGCATGGTCGCCGTCAGGGGAATATCTTTGAAAATTATAACTGCAAGAAGAACAATAATTACTTCGCCTATATTACAAGACAGCAAGTAATTTACAAATTTTCGAATATTTTGAAAAATTCCTCTTCCTTCCTCAACTGCTGCAACAATTGTTGAAAAATTATCGTCAAGTAAAATAAGGTCACTTGCCTCTTTTGCCACATCGGTTCCTTTTATCCCCATGGCAATTCCGATATCAGCTTTTTTAAGTGCTGGTGCGTCGTTTACTCCATCACCGGTCATCGCAACGATATGACCCTTTTTCTTCAAAGCATCGACTATTTTCATTTTTGATGCTGGGCTAACCCGTGCGTAAATTGAGATATTTTCTACTTTCCCTTCAAATTCTTGCTCTGGCATATTTTCGAGTTCCTCACCAAGTATTGCCTCTCCCTGAATTCCAATCTGGTGTGCTATTGCCTTGGCAGTTTCGATATGGTCTCCTGTGATCATCACAACACGAATTCCGGATTCTCGACAAGATTCAACAAGTCCCTTTACTTCTTCTCTAGGTGGGTCGATCATTCCTTGGATACCGACAAACGTAAGACCGGTTTCAAAATTGCCTTTTGCTTTTCTTGTATCCTCGTATTCTTTTTCCGTAATATCTTTATACGCACACGCAAGATTTCGAAGAGCCTTTTGGGATAAATCCAGATTCACTGATAAAATTTCGTTCTCGTGTTTGGGATCCAGTGTTTGGATTTGTCCGGAATGGATTATGTTGCTACAATTTTTCAGAATTATTTCCGGGGCTCCTTTTGTAAAAACTCTCAGACCTTTTTCATGTCTCACGATTACGCTCATCATTTTACGTTCGCTAGAAAAAGGAATTTCAAAAATTCGGTCATGATGATCTTGTGTTTGGGTTTTTATTGCGCTCACGAGTAGTGCTACCTCGGTCGGATCTCCAGAATAATTATTTTCGTCATGGAATTTTGCGTTATTACATTCTCTTCCAATTTCAAAAAGAAGTGAGAAGTCTTTTTGGTTAAAATCGGTAGGGCCGTTAACTTGACCTTCGGTTTCGTATCCGGATCCCGAAAGTTGAAATCTTTTCCCATCAAAATAAAAATCGGTTACGGTCATCTCACCCTTTGTGAGTGTTCCGGTTTTATCCGAACAAATAACATCGGTTGATCCGAGTGTTTCGATAGAGTTAAGCTTGCGAACTAATGCATTCTTTTTAAGCATTCGTTGAGTTCCAAGTGCAAGCGAAATGGTCACAACTGCCGGGAGTCCTTCGGGAATTGCGGCAACTGCCAGGGCAACCGCTGCAATAAATGAGTGTATGACTCTTTGTAGTATCGGCTGTGAGGCAAATTCTTGGGCAAAAAACATAATAAAAATAAATACGCAAACACAAATTCCAATAACGATGTATCCGATAACCCGGCCTATTTGATCCAGTCGTTTTTGAATTGGGGTTTGATCCTCCTCAGACTCAGAGACCATATCGGCAATTTTCCCAATTTCTGTTTTATCTCCGGTGAGTACAACTATCCCCAGACCTCGACCGCTTGCGATACTGGTTCCTGAAAAAACCATATTTTTTTGATCCGGGAGTTGTTTGGTACCGGAAATTGCTTCTTCTACTTTTGACACAGGCGTTGATTCACCGGTCAATGAAGCTTCTATCACCGATAGATTAAACTCTTCAATAACTCGAATATCGGCCGGGACCTTAAGTCCTTCTTCCAGTCGTACAATATCTCCCGGAACAAGATCTTTCACATCTATTTCTTTTTCCTCACCGTCTCTGATCACAAGCGCTTTAAATGCGAGTAGTTTTTTTAGCGACTCTACAGCTTTTTCTGCTTTGAATTCTTGAATGAATCCAAGAATCGTAATCATGAATATAATAGATAGAATGAGGCCAGATTCGATGAGATCGGAGGGGTCGCGTTCCCCGAAAAAATAAATAAATAGAATGAGCAAAGCGGCTCCTATTAGAATTATTGTAAGAGTATTTTTAAACTGATTAAGATATATCGATAGCGGAGAAATCTTTTTCTTTGTTGTGAGAGCATTTGGACCGTATTCGCCTAGTCTTTTCCTCGCTTCCTCATCGGTAATTCCTTTTCGTGAGGTTTTTAGCTGATCAAAAATTTGCGACTCGGAAAGAGAATAAAACGCGCTTGTTTCGCTCATAAATCTACTATAGCCGACTTTAGCCCTTATTGACAATGTGGAAGAAAGTTATTAGTGTATATGTATGGCTGTTTTCGGTCTTTTCTCACAAAAACCCAAATCCAAGGGTAAAAAGGGATCTGTCAAGAAAGTAAAGATTGACAAGTCCTCAAAAAAGAAGTCAAAAACCTGCGAGTTCTGCTAATTATCCGAGTAGTATAGCTGTTGCTACAACGAAGTAAATAAATAGACTCAGTATGTCTTGTATTACGGTCGTGATTGGGGCTGCTCCAACTGCCGGGTCCCTTCTTTCTTTTTGAAGCATAGAGGGAACAATCAATGAAACAAGAGGAGCTAGGGACATCGTAGCAAGAAGGGATATCCCAACCGTCATTGCAAGTCGAACAGAATCAAGCCAAATAAACGCAATTATTCCAATTATAAGACCGAAAAGACTGCCAATAGACACTCCAAGGATGGTTTCTTTCACGAGATATTTTCCCAAATCTACTTTTCCATCTGCTAAGTTTCGTACATACACATTTTCAGTTTGAGCTCCAAGTGCGTCTGCCATGTAAACAATAAAAGGAATGAAGAAAGCAAGCCTGATGTCTGATTCAAGAATGTGTTCAAATCTGGAAGACAGAAGTGTTGCAAGAATTCCACCACACAGACCAACGAAAAGCCACGGAAGGCGGAGTTTTACCAATAGTGAAACCGGGTCGCGATCATCATCCTCAAGGATTTGTTTCATAATAGCGGTAACAA
>CAZBEA010000004.1:0-23435 GCA_964490835.1 uncultured Gammaproteobacteria bacterium | reverse complement strand
GAAACCGGGTCGCGATCATCATCCTCAAGGATTTGTTTCATAATAGCGGTAACAATACTGTACCAGAGAGCACAACTTGACAAAAGACCTATAGTTGTTGTATAAGTAATATAATGCAATTAGTTTATACAAATTATTCTTTCCCTCAATTATCTAGTGTATAATGCTTTTATCCTATGCCCAGGAAACGTAAATATAAAAAAAGAAAATCATCCGGTGCTCCACAAAAAGGAACAATTTATAAACTTTTTGCTCTCGCTCTCTTTTTAGCCAGCATTGGAAGTGCTATTTCGTATCTGAGAAGCGGGGATCTCCTCATTCAAATAAACGATCTACTCACAGTTAATTTTGGATTCTTTGCATTTCTTGTTCCATTGAACTTATTTCTTTTCTCACTTCTCTTCCTTCGGATGAAGTCAAAAATTACTCAACCCAACATCATTATTGGTTGTGTTCTCTTCACTATTGCAGCATTTTCGCTTTTTAGATCAGGTATTTTTGGACTTATGATTTTTACTAACATGAGTGCTTTTTTTGGTCCTGCATTGACAGTTTTTATTTCAGCACTCGCTTTGCTAACAGGGGTTGTGGTTATTCTTGCGCTTTCTCCAAAACAGATTTTTCTCTTCTTGATATCAATCTTTACCTATCTTGGAGAAGTTTTTGAAAAAGCAATTCTACCAATTTTTAGCGTGAAGGGGAAATCAAGCTCTTCAGAAGGTGAGCCTATGATTAAGGAATATCATGATCCCAAACCCGAGGCAAAAGCAGTAAAAGATGGTGGTCCTGTCGTTCAGGAAAAATCTGCACCTCCCGTCATTAAGAATATGAAGCTTCTTGAATCATCGGAACCGGTTTCTGACACTCTTGTTTCTAACAAGCCACTTGAGATGGGGGTATGGGAGTATCCACCATTGTCATTACTTTCTGTCTATAAAGAAAGTAAAAAAGACAGCGGAGATGTAAAGAGAACCGCACAAAAGATTGAAGATACCTTGAGGAGTTTTGGTATAAAAGCTAAAGTAGTAGAAATAAATGTTGGGCCATCGGTTACTCAATATGCGCTTGAAATTGCACTTGGAATAAAAGTCGCAAAAATTACGAGCCTCTCAAACGACTTGGCTTTGGCGACTGAGGCTCCAACAGGACAAATCAGGATTGAGGCTCCGATTCCGGGCAGGAATTTAGTCGGTATCGAAATTCCAAACCGCTCTCTTGATATGGTCGGAATGAGAACAATGCTTGAGTCACAAGTTCTCTCAAAAGCCAAATCAAAACTGGCAATTCCATTAGGTCTTAATATTTCAGGTGCGCCTGTTATGGGTGATATCACCAAAATGCCACATGTACTTATCGCCGGTACCACGGGTTCTGGAAAATCGGTACTGATGAATGCGATTATTACTTCACTTCTTTTCCGGGCATCGCCGGCTGAGGTGAGAATGATATTGATAGATCCCAAGAGAGTTGAATTCACCGGTTACAACGATATCCCTCATCTTTTGGCACCTGTTGTTGTGGAGACACAACAAGCAGTATCTGCACTCAAATGGGCAATGAAAGCCATGGATGCGCGATACGTTGAATTCTCCAAGCATGGTGTTAAAAATATTGAAAGTTACAACGAGATGGCCGGTTTTCAAAGACTTCCGTACATTGTTATTATGATTGATGAGCTTGCCGACCTTATGGCTCTTGCGCCTGTTGAGGTAGAGGATAGTATCGCACGCATTGCGCAAATGGCACGCGCTACTGGAATTCATTTGGTCCTTGCTACTCAGCGCCCATCAGTCGATGTCATCACCGGTCTTATTAAGGCAAATATTCCGTGTCGTATCTCATTTAATGTGTCATCGATGATAGATAGTAAAGTTATTATTGATACTCCTGGTGCGGAGAAACTCCTCGGAAAAGGAGATATGCTATATGT
The DNA here is from genome assembly GCA_964490835.1 of uncultured Gammaproteobacteria bacterium. Lineage (GTDB taxonomy): Bacteria > Patescibacteriota > Microgenomatia > Levybacterales > GWA1-39-11 > CAZBEA01. Next base: position 21,505 of record CAZBEA010000004.1, on the reverse strand, counting down.
TCCACCGGATCAAGCCAAACCTACCCGTATTCAAGGAACATTCGTCTCTGATCAGGATGTAAAAAGAGTTGTTAACTTTATAAAATCACGTGGCGTAGAGGTTCATTACACTTCGGAAGTCTTGGAGCAATCGGTAAATACCAAAAGAGGCGGTGGTGGTAGCGTTATGACAAGTGGGGCGGGGGGGAATGATGAGATGTTTGAACAAGCGGTTAGGCTTATCGCCCAACACGATACGATGAGTGTATCAATGCTTCAGAGAAGACTTGGAATCGGTTTTAACCGTGCTGCCAATCTCATGGAGCAGCTTGAAAGTATGGGAGCAGTTGGGCCGGCAGACGGATCCAAGCCGCGTGATGTTCGAGTGCGAAATGCAGATGAATTTTTATCTATGAATAATCCTTCATGAGAAAAATTAGTGAATATCTTCGCCAGACGCGAGAATCAAAATTCTATACTCTTGAGCATGTTGAAAGAGCCACAAAGATCAAAAAAGAATACCTTCAACTTCTTGAAGCAGGTGACTTTCGCAAGCTTCCATCCGAAAGTTACGCGTTAGGATTTGTAAAAAGCTACGCATCTTTTTTAGGGCTAGAACCTGAAAAGGCCGCGGCAATGTTTAGGCGAGAATATGAATCTGAGAAGATTCATATAGTTCCAACCTATAAAAAAAGAGAGCATCTCATACAAAAAAGGTTTCGGTATGCTCCTCAAATTGGAATAGGAATTCTTGTAGTTGTTATTGTTTTGGTGTACCTGGGGTTCCAATACAGCTCATTTTTTCTTGGCCCCAAACTAAAAGTTACGCAACCTGTAAATGGGGAAGTTGTCAAATCGAATAAAGTGGTGGTAAAGGGAACGACCAATCCCTACGCTACTGTTACGGTAGAGGATGAGGAGGTAAGGGTTGAACTAGATGGCACGTTTGAAAAAGACGTTTTTGTCTTTACGGGTAAAAAGGAGATTATTGTTATTTCACGGAATAGGTTTGGAAAATCCAGCGAGGAAAAAATAAATATCACCGTTGAATCCGCAGGTGAGTAAAGGGGTCAGCTTGCAATTTTCTCCGTCTGGTGGTACTCTAGACACATGATCGATCCTGTCCAAGCAGTTCTTCTTTTTGTAATAGTGCTTCTTACAGTACTTCTTATGATACTGGGAGTACAAGTTTTTTTCATACTTAAGAATTTTCGAAAAACCGTCGACCATTTAAATAATGTCCTTGAGAATACCGAAACCATCACGGAAAGCGTATCTCAACCTGCTTCTCTTGTTTCAGATCTTATTACCAATACAAGATCACTCTCAATAATCGCCAAATTATTAAAAGGCTCAAAAAAATCAAAGTAGGTATGCGGGAAAAAAACAACCCAGGCTCTTCATTTTTTGCAGGTTTTGTTATGGGTGTTTTGGTAACCTTACTCTTTACCACAAAAAAGGGAAGAAAAATTCTTAAAACCCTAACCGACGAAGGAAAAGAAGCACTAGAACAAATACTTGAGCCGAACGTGGATGATCTTGCAGGTGATGAAATTCCATCAGGAGATGGTGATGAGGAAGAAATTCCGGAAAAAAATATTCCGGCGCGAAAGGGAATACTTCGTCATCTAAGGAAAAATTAACTTTACGACTTTTTTTATTCCGCGTCATTTACTATAATCACATGGCATGAAGAGGGTAGTTGTTATTGGTGGTGGAACCGGAGTCTATACAGTTTTATCAGGTCTAAAAAAATATCCCCTGCATTTGAGTGCGATAGTATCAATGGCAGATGATGGTGGATCGACAGGGGCGCTTCGTGAAGAATTTGGAATACTCCCTCCCGGTGATATTAGACGAGCTCTTGTTGCTCTGTCTGACAGTAACAATAAAATTCTCTCCGACGTTTTTAACTTTAGATTCGACGAGAAAAGTTCCCTTCATGGTCATAGTCTTGGAAACCTCTTGATCACAGCGCTTGAAAGAATAACGGGAAGTTTTGACCGTGCAATTGAGGAAGCTGTCAAAATTTTAAACATCAATGGAGACGTTATCCCTGTGACTCTTTCCAAAACCCGCCTCCTTGCGATATTGGAGGATGGGAAAAGAATCGAGGGTGAGACAAATATCGATATTCCCAAACACAATCCGGATCTCAGAATCGTTGAACTGACCCTCGATCCAAAAGTCGCGGCCAACCCCAAAGCGATTGATGCTATTACGAATGCCGACGTAGTGTTGCTTGGTCCTGGTGACGTATACACATCGATTTTACCTAATTTGCTTGCGGACGGTCTCGTCGATGCAATTCAAAACGCAAAAGGAAAAGTCGTGTATGTTGTGAATATCATGACCAAGTATGGGGAAACCAATAATTTCAAAGCGTCTGATTTTTTGAGAGAAATTGAAAATTATGTAGGAAAGGGGAGTGTGGATATCTGTCTTGTTAACATTGAAAAGCCGCAGGATGAGGAAATAGTAGAGCGGTATAAAAAAGAGCATGTTGAGTTTGTAGAAAATGATTTCGAAGGAAAAAAACACGATTCTACAAAAATAGTTACCGGAAGTTTCTTAAGACAGGGAATGTTTTTGAGACACGACCCCGAAAAACTCGCAAAAGCGCTTTATGAGATTACAAAATAATATGGATACAAATGCCAAAGCACAAAAAATTGAAACCGAGCTAAAAAAATTGTACCCGGACCCACATACCCCACTCAACCACTCCAGCCCGTGGGAATTATATGTAGCAGTTGCTCTTTCAGCACAGCAGACTGATGTAGGGGTAAACAAAGTGACTGAAGATTTGTTCAAAAAATACAAAAATGTGAACGATTACAAAAATGCATCGTTTGAAGAATTTGATCAAGATATAAAGAGAATCAATTTTCATAAAGGCAAGGCTAAGGCAATTTTAGAAGCGGCAAAAATTGTGAGTGAAAAATATAATGGCAAGCTCCCTGAAACAATGGAAGAATTGGTAGCACTCCCTTTTATCGGACGCAAGACTGCAAATGTAATTTTACAAGAAGCTTTTGGTAAAAATGTCGGAATTGTCGTTGATACACATGTTCGCCGTTTGACAAATTTATTTGGTCTCACCACAAATCAGGATCCTGTAAAAATTGAAAAAGACTTGATGGAAATTGTTCCTCAGGAAGATTGGCGTCATTTTGGTCTCGGACTTATCTGGTATGGACGAGAGTATTGTAAGGCTTCTTGTAAACACACACAGTGTCCTTTAAGAGAATTTATTTAAATTATTTTTTCGACTTTTTCAGAAATATTTTTCACCTGATCTTCACGTAGATTTCCATATAGAGCCAAGTTCAGATTTTTCGTGTCAATAATTTGAATTTGGTCAATCACGTCTTTAACTGTTATGTTTTTTATCATTTTAATGTATTCATTCGGCATCATGATAGGTTGGTCCCAAAATTCATCATGTAGCAGGTGACCTGCTATGCCCTCTGGAGTCTCAAGTCCGAAGGTAAGACTTGCGATATAAATATTTTTTGCCGTTTCCAGTTCTTTTTCGGTAATTCCTTCCTTTTTAATAATATGTACCTCATCGATAATAAGTTCTAACGTTTGTTGTAAATTCTCTTTTGTACATGTTCCACCAACTCCGAGCATTCCGCGAGTTTGATAGAAATCTGATGAGCTTGATACCCAATACACTAAATTGTTTTTTTCACGTAAAGTTCTGTAGAGTCTTGAGAACCTTCCCGATCCAAGAATTGTAATTCCAAGTGAAAGCGACTGCCATTCTTTTATCGGGCGAGTTGTCCACCCGTATGTTGGTATCGACATCGCAAATTGAATCTGGTCCGATTCAAAATGTTTGAAATGAACAAGATACTGTGAGTAATGCCCGCTCTCAACTTTCGGAAAATGAATTGCGCCTTTTTTTGATCCGTCTGCAAATAAAGACTTAATTTTTTTAATAGCATCCTTTGGGTCGAAATTTCCTGTTATTGTAACGATAAAATTTCCGGGAAAGTAGTATTTCTCATAGAATTTTTTTATCTCATCAAGCCCGACTTTGTTTATAGACTCCTCAGTTCCAATTGCATTTTTCACATAAGAAGGAGAGTCGGTAAATCTTTTTTTAAAGAATTCTTCAAAGAAAGGATTTTTTGGCTCTCTGAAATAGTCATAGTATTCATTCAGAACCGTCTTTTTTACGTGATCGAGTCTGTCTTGTGGGAAAAGTGGATGCAGAACCATCGCATACAATTCTTCAAGTGCCAGATCAAATTTGTCTTTCGGACACTTCATGTAATAATCTGACGATGAGGAACTCGTTCTTCCGTTCTGAAAAATTCCGTTCTCCTCAAGCTTAAGAGCAAAATCTTCTGAAGTTGGTGAGAGTTTATTACCTTGATGGAGATAGTGCTCGATGATGTGTGATATTCCATGATTTGAATCGTCCTCAAAAGAGCTTCCAATTTTCAAATCAAGCCTGATATAGACGGATTCGACGGTAGGGATTGGATATAAAAGTAGCCTCATCCCGTTGGGAAGGATTATTTTTTCGAAATCAAAATCTTTTTTCACAAAGCCTATTGTACCACTAGTCTGTCTTGCGAGTCCTTTTGTTCTGATATCAACACTGATATAATATGCGTCATGACAGCTTCGGAAATTTTGAAAAGATACATTTCCTTTTTTGAAACAAGAGGACATACTCGCATCCCCAATTCCTCACTAGTTCCTGAAAACGATCCAACTACCCTGTTTACGTCTTCCGGAATGCAGCCGCTTGTTCCGTATCTTTTAGGTGAGCCACATCCGGCAGGGACACGACTTGTAAATGTTCAAAATTCTTTCCGCGCACAGGATATTGAAGAAATTGGAGACAACAGACACACAACATTTTTTAGGATGCTTGGGAACTGGTCTCTGGGGGATTATTTCAAAAAAGAACAAATTCCATGGTTCTGGGAATTCTTAACTTCAAAAAAAGAGGGTGTTGGGCTTGACCCAAAAAAATTGTATGTTACTGTTTTTGAAGGAAACGATTTTGTTCCAAAAGACGAAGAAGCAATAGCTCTGTGGACAGATATCCTTACAAAGGAGGGACTCGATCCAAAGGCTAGAATTTTTGAATACCCTGTTGAAAAAAATTGGTGGTCTCGGTCCGGCACACCGGACAAAATGCCTCCAGGTGAACCCGGTGGTCCTGATAGTGAGGTTTTTTACGAGTTTGAGTCTGTACAGCATGACCCCAAGTTCGGTACAAAGTGTCATGTAAATTGTGATTGCGGAAGATTTTTGGAAATTGGAAATTCGGTCTTTATGCAATTTAAAAAAACCGAAAAAGGATTTGAAGAACTGCCACAAAAAAATGTTGATTTTGGAGGAGGACTTGAGAGGCTTTCTGCTGCAAGTGTCGATAGTCCTGATGTTTTTCTCATCGACATTTTTGAACCGATTATTCGACAAATTGAAGAAGTCTCAGGAGGAAAATATGACGATCCGGAACAAAAAAAATCGATTCGGGTTATTGCCGATCACTTAAAAGGTGCAACATATTTAATTGCCCAAGGCGTTGTGCCGTCGAATAAAGAAAGAGGATATGTTCTGCGAAGGCTCTTGAGGCGTGCAGCGGTCAAGATGCATCAACTAAAAGGCGGTTTAACACCTGTTGTGGGGTTTCAAGAAATTTGCGAGCAAATTTTGGCAATTGAGGAACATATAGACGGAACAGTGAATAGGCAGCGTGACCGCGAACTGGTTTTCAGGGTCGTTGAGGAAGAATTGGATAAATTTGGGCGAAGTCTTGATAAAGGATTAAAGGCTTTACAAAAAGAAGTGAACGTCACCGGTAAAACAGCATTCGATTTATACCAAACGTATGGTTTTCCCCTGGAAATAACAATTGAATTGCATAGTCAGGAAGGTGGAGAAATTGACGTTGAGGAATTTAAAAAAGAATTTGAAAAACATCGTGAATTGTCACGCACCGCCTCTGCCGGGATGTTCCGTGGAGGACTTGCCGATCACAGTGAAAAAACGATCAAGGGACATACCGCAACACATCTGATGCATCAGGCATTACGAGATGTATTGGGAAATACTGTTCATCAAACAGGTTCAAATATAACATCAGAGCGAGTACGGTTTGATTTTTCTTTTGATAGAAAAGTAACTCCTGAGGAAATTGAAAAAGTTGAGCAAATTGTAAATGATAAGACAAAAGAAAATATTCCGGTACATTTTGAAATTTTATCGTTAGCGCGAGCTAAGGAGATTGGCGCAATCGGACTTTTTGATGATAAGTATGCAAAAGAGGTAAAAGTTTATTTTATCGGTGGTTCAGGGGATGCGCCAGAGGAGTCGTACTCGAAAGAATTCTGTGGTGGACCACATGTCGATTTTACAGGCAAGATAAAAAAGTTTAAGATAATAAAAGAGGAGGGTATCTCAAAAGGAGCCCGCCGAATTTATGCTACGGTTGAATAGCAATTTTTTCACATCAATTCTCAAAAGACGGAAAAAAGAGGCGAGGGAATTCTTTCTGACTCTTCATCTCAAGCCGTATTCTATTGGGGCAATTTTACTTGAGAAGAAAGGGAGAAGTCTTATCGTGGTCTCCTCATACGAGTCCTCTCTGTCGAGTCATGTTGATACGTTATCACCTCAGGAACTGCTTGAATATTCAGATAAAGCAATTTCTAGCATAGAAAATTCCGTTCCACAAGCTCGCGATGTCGAAAAAACTATTTTCGCGCTTCCCAATCATTGGGTTGAGGACGCACGAATTAAAAAAGACCATCTTTTGTCTCTCAAAAAAATCACCGATGACTTGTCTCTTGTTCCGATAGGATTTCTCATTTCTACAGAGGCTATTGTGCATGCGCTTCAAGAAAAAGAAGGTGCACCGTTATCTGCAATTCTTATCGAAATTATTAACGACCAATTATTCTTATCACTGGTCAAACAAGGGAACATATTGGAAGAAGATCGCGCGACGATTCAAGAATCTCCGATCGCGACTTCGGAGCATCTACTTCACAATCTTAAAAATGCCGAAGTTCTTCCATCTCGCATACTACTTATAGAAAATTCTCAAAACGACAAAAAACAACAGACTTTTGTTTCACACACTTGGTCAAAAAGTATTCCGTTTTTACATATTCCGCAGGTAGAGGTATTGGACAAAGTTTTTGAGCAAGAATCTGTTATTAAGGGTGTATCCGATCAGCTTGGACTCGAGCTTCATTTGGAAGGATTTCCGATGGAAAAAATTGAAGATAATCAGGAAAAAGCGGAAATTGAGGAAGATGAGGACTTTGGGTTTCTGAAAGAACAAGATCTTTCAACAATGGAAAAAAAGGATTTAAATGAAGAATCGGATGTACTACCCGTAGGAGTACAGGGGGAAGATACAGAAACTGAAGACGAGAAGGAAGAGGATATACACCCGGTTCACACATCGCGCAGAGAGGAAGAGAAAATGAACGAAGATGAAGAAAAAGAAAGCCACGTGCCTCGGGCAAAAAAAAGTGGGGGCATCATTCCGGTTAACCTTTCCGCTCTCGGAGGATTGGGTGGGATTCTATCGGGGATTGTCAAACGTCCAGGCTTGATTACAATCCCAATTGTTGGAGTGGGAGTAGTCGTTTTGGCGTGGTTTGTCTATACAAGCTATCTTGTTAAGACTACTGTTTCGGTATATGCAAATGTAGAGGAAGTAAATCTTGATGAATCAATTTCCTTGTCTGAGGATGGTGGAGATGATTCTTTACCTTTGATTACATTTAAAGAGGAAAATACAGGCGAAGTGAGTATACAGACAACCGGTGAAAAAGAATCAGGAGAAAAAGCAAAAGGCGAGATAACAATTTTTAACAAAACAGATAAAGAAAAATCATTCTCAAAAGGTACGACAATTGTTGGAACAAATAAATTGGAATTCGTCACAACCGAAGACGTGACTGTTGCATCGACAGCTGCATTCTCAACTGAATTTACAAGCAAAAAAGCAAAAATTGAGGCTAAAACTTTCGGAAAAGAATACAACCTACCTTCAAAAACCAATTTCGAGTTTAAGGAATTTCCCTCATCCAGTTATTTTGCTCGAAACGACAGTGCTTTTTCCGGTGGCACCGTGAAGACCTCTCAGGTGGTCTCAGAAGAAGACATCGCGAGTCTGGAGAAGGAGCTTGTTGCGAGTCTTGAGAAAAAAGTAAAAGAATCAGTTCAATCCAAGTTATCTCCATCACAAAAATTAATTGGAGCACCTATTGAAGTCGATACATCGGGAAGTGAATTTAGTAATGAAGAGGGTGATGAGGTGGAGGAGGTTTCGATCTCTGGAAAAGTTTCTATTACCTTGGGTGCGTATGACGAGCAAGACATGGAGACGCTGGTGCGAAATCTTAAAAAAGATGATGTTCCTGCCGAATATAAGATTGACAGTAGTCATTCATCTCTGTCGCTTGAGGATATAGAGGTTGATGATGGTGATGTATCGGCTCAACTAAAAGGAAAAGCGGTGTTTCAGCCCAAAATTGAAGTGGAGAATTTAAAAAAAGAAGTATCCGGGAAAACAATAAATAGCGCTGTTAAAACGATTAGTTCGATTCCCGGAATCAGTGAAGTACAGATCAGGCAGAATATTTCACTTCCGATCTTAGGATCATTTATCAGCCGAAACCCGAACAACATTGTCTTTGAAGTGAAAGCCGAATGAGTAAGTATATATATAAGAAGACCTCACCAAAACGGTTCAAAAATCCAAAAAAACTCGCTGCCCGACTAGCCGGAGCGGCGTCTTTATTAATTGGATTTGTATTATTGGCATATTTTTTCTTTCCACTTCTTTCGTATCAGTTATTTCTTGCTCCGGTTATCGAAGCCTCAGAGATTGAAGTTCCGATTCCGAAGTACCTGGTCAAACAGCATGAAAATGGACTCGATGGGTTTCTAACGCAGGGGATCTCGGCTCTTGTGAAGGATTATACCGATGCAAGAAATTGGTATCCCGATGTTCCCTCGGTCCAGGACGAGAAATTGGTAGAAAGCTATGCTCTTTCAATTCCAAAGTTAAAAATTGATAATGCAGTTGTTCGCACAAATGATTACGCGCTTTCCAAACACCTCGTGCATTATTCTGGAACGTCCAATCCTGGGAAAAAAGGGACTGCTGTAATTTTTGGGCATTCGACGCTTCCCCAACTTTTTAATCAAAAAGATTACAAAACAATCTTTGCGACGCTTCATACATTAGAAAACGGTGATGAATTCTACATTACACTTGGTGACTCAAAACTAAAATATAAAATTTTCTCAATTACAATCACAACACCAAACGATGTGAATATGTTTTCTCAAAGTTTTGATAATAGCTATATTACTCTAGTCACGTGTACTCCTCCGGGTACTGTTTGGAAAAGGCTCGTAATTCGCGCAAGTCTTGAGGGACTTGCTACTTAACCGTATGGATAATAATTCAACCCCTCCTCAGCAGACTCAGGTTTTTCCTGCCGCATCATCAATCCCTCAAGTTCCCACCGAGACAAATAAGGAAATGAATGTTAGCTCTCTATACGATCAGGGATTTAATAAAAAAACAATGTTTTTTACTTACTTTTTTGTCAGAGTCTGGCCACCCTTAAAAAGACACACTGAGGAAGTGGCATTTTTTGTTTTTAAGGTATTCCGTGCTTTTGTAAAATTTGCTTTGACCCAAATTGGGATTCGGTCTGGAGGGTAAATTCATGTGGTACAATAGACCCACTATGAAGCGACTGCTTGTAGTGCTTTTTCTTTTAGTATTTATTGTAGTGGGTGGATTTATCTGGTGGTCACGAGGACAGCAGCCGGTTGATAAGAACAACACTTCCGAACAAATTTACGTTATTCCGAAAGGCGCCCCAATTCGCGAGATCGGAAATACTCTAAAAGCAGAGGGACTTATCCGCGATCCCGTCGTGTTCTTCCTTACTTTAAAAGTTCAAGGTAAAGACAGAAATATTCAGGCTGGAAGCTACAGACTTTCTCCTTCGATGAGCGTTGCTCAGATTCTTGATAATCTCGAGCATGGGACTCTTGATATCTGGATAACAATCCCGGAGGGACTTCGCGCTGAGGAAATCGCAGCAATTTTAGAAGAAAAGCTTCCGGCATACGATCCGTCGTGGGTTGAGGAGTTAAGAACGAATGAAGGGTATCTATTCCCGGAGACGTACCTTATTCCCCAAACGGCAGAGCTCAGCGATGTTTTGAGTATTTTGAATAATACTTTCAATCAGAAAATTGCAGAGGTTGGGCTGGCTCCGGAGAGTCCTGAGTTAAATAGGATTTTAACGATAGCATCCCTCATTGAGCGGGAGGCGCTTTTTGAGGATGATCAACATCTGATCTCCTCAGTCATTCAAAACAGACTCGATATTGATATGGCGCTTCAAATAGATGCGACTGTCCAATACGCACTCGGCTACTCTGATAATGAGAAAAAATGGTGGAGAAGAAATCTTACACGAGAAGATTTAAAAATACCTTCTCTTTACAACACATACGAACGAACAGGATTACCACCGGGACCCATCGCGAGCCCCGGAATTCGGGCGATTGAGGCTGCTATGAATCCTGAAGATTCCGATTATCTCTTTTATCTCCATGATGAAAATGGGCACGCCCACTTTGCCGAGGATCTCGATCAACATAACGAAAATATTGAAAAATACTTACGATAAATGACAATTTACTCCTTGACAAAGTCTGCCAAATAGTGTATTAATAGGAGATCAATTGATTGGGGTAGTTTACTACCGTGGCTTTTTTTTGTAGTAAAACCTCTCTTGAATTTATTTCAAATGGCTAAAAAATCAAATTCATCTAAGCGACAATATTGGGGCAGGCAAACTGATATCCTTCCACAGCTTGATCTACTCTCCATACAAAAAGATTCATATCAATGGTTACTTGACGAGGGAATTCGACAAGTCATAGACGAAATTTCTCCGATTGAGGACTTCACCGGTAAAAACTGGGAATTAACTCTTGGTGCACACAGATTTGGCGAGCCAACCATTACAGAAGAGCTAGCACTACAAAAAGGTCTCACCTATTTCTTCCCTCTTATGGTTGAAGCACGACTTGTCAACAAAAAAACAGGAAAAATTTCCGAACAAGAAGTCTTTTTTGGTGAAATTCCAAAAATGACCGATCGCGGAACATTCATAATTAACGGTATCGAGCGTGTAATCGTTAATCAAATTGTTCGATCGCCGGGTGTTTTCTTCACCGCAGCGCCAGACCCGATCACCGGTAAGACATTGTATTCTGCCGAACTTCGACCTGTTCATGGTTCATGGCTCGAATTCTCAACAACAAGAGCTGATATGCTGGTTGTTCGAATTGATCGAAGAAAGAAGTTCCTTGCAAGTGTTTTTCTCAAGGCCCTCGGAATTGCTACAAACGAAGATATCTATGAGAGGATGAAGGGAATTGAAAATTCTGAAAATATTATCAAAAATACACTCGAAAAAGATGACACAAGAGGAGATGCGGATGCATTAATCGAAATCTTCAAGAAGATGAACCCGGGTGAGCCCATCGTGGTTGATACAATCCGACAAAACTTCAGGGATTCATTTTTTGACAAGAGAAGATACGACCTTTCAAAAGTCGGTCGATACAAGATCAACAAAAAATTAGGAGAACTGGGAGGCAATATCGATAAAGATGTTACCACTCTGACAATTGACGATATTATCGGAATTCTCTCTTATTTGATAGAGCTTTCAAACGGCCGGGGGAAAGTTGATGATATCGATCATCTTTCAAACCGCCGCATCAGATCAATCGGTGAACTTGTACAGTCAACCGCATTCCGAATCGGAGCGCTAAGACTCGAGCGTATTATTAAGGAAAAAATGAGTCTTGCTTCGACCGAAGAAGAGTATTCACCATCACACTTTATTAACGCTCATCCGATAATTGCCGCAACCAACGAATTCTTCCGAACCTCACAGCTTTCAGCCATTTTAGACCAAACCAACCCACTTTCAGAAATTGATAATATGCGAAGACTTACCGTCATGGGTACCGGTGGTATTTCACGAGAGCGCGCATCGTTCTCAATCCGTGATATTAATAGTTCACAATATTCAAGAATTTGTCCGGTTAGGTCTCCTGAGGGTCCAAATATCGGTCTTGTAACATATCTTTCTTTGTATGCTCGAGTAAATGAGTACGGATTCCTAGAAGCTCCATATCGAAAAGTTGTCGCTGAGAAAAAGGGCACAACAACCCAGATGAAGGTTACCGATGAGATCGTATATTTTGATGCAGATGAAGAATCTGACCACTATATTACTCATGCCGATATCGCAATCGATGAAAAAGGATATATTCAGGAAAGTGTTGTTCCTGCCAGGTATCGTGGAGATTATCTTGAGGTAGAACGAGAAAAAATCGCATACATCGATGTTATTCCACGACAGGTTATCGGAACATCTGCAGCGCTTATTCCATTCATCGACCACGACGAAGCCAACCGCGCACTCATGGGTACTCATATGCAATGTCAGGCTGTGCCATTGATTAAGACCGAGAGCCCAACGGTCGGAACAGGTATGGAAGGTGAAGTATCTGAGGCTATGAGCAGAGTTGTCAAAGCACCATTTGATGGAGAGGTTGTATTTGCCGATGCTACACGAATTGTTTTGAAAGGTAAAGAAGAAATTACAATAAATATTGAAAAGTTCAAAAGAACCGCACAAAATACCTACTTCTCTCAAAAAGCTGTTGTCGCAACGGGAGACAAGGTTAAAAAGGGTGACATTCTGATCGATGGACCATCTTCTGACAATGGAGAATTGGCCCTCGGAAAGAATCTTCTTATCGCATACGCATCGTTTGACGGTCTTGGATATGAAGATGCTCTTGTTATTTCCGACAGACTCGTAAAAGACGATGTTTTGACCTCGGTTCATATCGAAAAATATGAAGCAACCGTTGTTGATACCAAGCTCGGAGCCGAGGAAACGACCCGAGATATTCCAAATGTAGCAGAAGAAGATTTGGCAAACCTTGATGAAGAAGGAATTATTGTAATCGGATCGGAAGTTGGACCGGGAGACATTCTCGTTGGAAAAATTGCACCAAAGGGTGAGACAGAACTCACAGCTGAGGAAAGGTTACTTCGCGCGATCTTCGGTGAAAAAGCACGAGAAGTTCGAGATACTTCTCTTCGAATGCCCCATGGTGAGCACGGAATCGTAACTTCAGTTCAAATTTTGGATCGTTCTCGAGGAGACGAACTCGAACCGGGGGCTCTCCGCAGAATCATTATCGAGGTTGCGCAGCTTCGACACGTCGTAGTTGGTGATAAATTAGCAGGGCGACACGGAAATAAAGGTGTTATCTCAAAGATTGTTCCTGCTGCCGATATGCCACATCTTGAAGATGGAACACCGGTTGATATTATTATTTCTCCAATTTCCGTGCTCTCACGTATGAATTTGGGACAGATCTTAGAGGCACATCTTGGATGGGCAGCTGAAAAAATGGGAATGAAGATTGCTCTTCCGGCATTCGAAAAACTAAAAGAAGAAAAATTAATGGACTTAATGAAAGAAGCAGGAATTCCTGCTTCTGGAAAAGTAAAATTATTCGATCCACGTACAGGGGAAGCTTTTGAAAACGATGTTGTTGTCGGAATTGCCTATGTCATGAAACTTATTCACATGGTTGAAGACAAGACACACGCTCGTTCTACCGGACCATACTCTCTTGTTACTCAGCAGCCTCTTGGAGGAAAGGCTCAAATGGGAGGTCAGCGTCTTGGAGAGATGGAGGTTTGGGCACTTGAAGCACATCGTGCGTCGTATATCCTTCAGGAAATGCTTACAATCAAATCCGATGATGTAGCTGGACGTGCGAAGGCATTTGAAGCTATAATAAAGGGTGTTGATATTCCAACTCCTAAGGTTCCTGAATCATTCAAGGTCTTAATCCGAGAACTTCAATCACTTGGTGTAAATGTTATTCCAACTGATGCGGTTATTGTCGACGACAAAGCAGAAGATGAAACAGAAGAAGAGGCTGAGAAGAGCGAAGAGGTTAGGGAAGAAGCAAAGGAACTCGCAGAAGTATTAGAGGGTGAAGAAGTTGCAGAAGAAGAAGCTATGGAACCAATTCAAGAAGTAAGTGACCAGGAAATTTTGGCACAAGCGGAAGATCATTAATTAACAATATGGATAAAGATTCAACAAAAAAATTTGACGCAATAAATATAGCAGACTTTAAGGGTCTTAAGATCTTAATTGCTGATCCGGATGAGATCAAGTCATACTCTCATGGTGAGATCACCAAGCCTGAGACGATCAATTATCGAACGTATAGACCTGAAAAAGACGGACTTTTTGATGAAAGAATCTTCGGACCTGTCCGAGACTTTGAATGTTATTGTGGTAAATACAAGAGAATTCGATATAAGGGAATTGTTTGTGATCGATGTGGAGTAGAAGTTACCTATTCACGAGTTCGACGAGAGCGAATGGGACATATATCTCTTGCCTCTCCTGTTGTTCATGTATGGTTCTCAAAGGGAATTCCATCAAAATTATCTACACTTCTTGATATTTCTCAGAAAGAACTCGAATCGGTTATTTATTTTGCATCATATCTTGTAACAGGAATCGATGAAGGTAAGAGGGAAGACGCTCAGAAAAAGATCGAAGAGATCAAGCAAGCAAGAATTAAAAAGCTCGTAGATCAAGTAGACCTCGAGAAGAAATCACTTGAGGATGAAGAGAAGAAAAAACTTACAGATGTAAAAGATGCCCTGAAGAAAGAGCAAAAAGAACTGGTCGTTGAAGAGACCGAGATTATGTACCGACAAAAAAGGGTCGCTCTTGATAAAAGACGCGACACCGAAGTCACCAAGATTGAGGCTATTTTCACACGAGTGAATGAAATTATTGAGAATCTTAAAATTTGGAATGTTCTCTCAGAGGAAGAATACGTAAGACTTATTGAATATGACATTCCACTCTTTTTCGAAGTTGAAACAGGTGCGGAGGCAGTGCTTCACGCTATTAATTCAGTCGATACCAAGAAATTGATTGGAGAACTTCGAGAAGAAGTACACGAGTCATCCGGACAAAAACAACTCAAGCTTTTGAAGAGACTTCATTTAATTGAGAATATCCAAAAAGCCGGATTCAAGCCTGCATCACTTATTTTAAGAGTGATTCCTGTTCTTCCACCGGATCTCAGACCTATGGTTCAACTCAATGGAGGAAGATTTGCAACTTCGGATTTGAACGATCTGTATCGAAGAGTTATCAACCGAAATAACCGTCTGAAGCATCTCATTTCTCTTGGTGCACCGGAAATAATCCTCCGAAACGAAAAAAGAATGCTACAGGAAGCGGTCGACTATCTGATCGATACTTCAATCCGTGCTTCACAGACTCAAAAACAATTCAAATCGCTATCAGATGTCCTCCGAGGAAAGCAGGGTCGATTCCGAAAGAACCTCCTTGGTAAAAGGGTCGATTATTCAGGACGATCGGTTATTATTGTGGGTCCGGAACTCGGTCTTAACCAATGTGGTATTCCAAAAGAAATGGCACTCGAGCTTTTCAAGCCTTTTGTTATCCGTGAAGTTATCGCACGAGGTCTTACAACTCCCAATGCTAAGGCTGCAAAGAGATACATAGAAAAAAGACCACCAGAGGTTTTTGATATTTTGGAAGAAATTACCAAAAATCACCCGGTTCTTCTGAACCGTGCTCCAACCCTTCACAAGCTGGGTATGCAGGCATTCTATCCGGTTCTAGTAGAAGGAAGCGCAATCAGAATTCATCCATGTGTATGTTCAGGGTATAACGCTGATTTTGATGGTGATCAGATGGCTATTCATGTACCGCTTTCATCCAAAGCTCAAGAGGAAGCAATCAATCTTATGATGCCTGCTCACAATCTTCTTAAGCCTGCCGATGGAAGTCCAATTACTCTTCCGAACAAAGAAATGGCACTTGGCGCGTTCTATATAACATCGATTGATGAAAGGCTTCGAAAAGAAAATCTTCCAACATTTTCAGATGTTGATGAGGCACTTTTTGCTTTCTCACTCAGAAAAGTTGAAGTTCGACAGCCAATCAAACTTCGATACAAGGGAGAATTACTTGAGACATCGGTAGGACGAATACTTTTCAATGAAAAATTACCTGAGAAAATGCGATTTATTAATACGGAAATCAAAGCTGCAACCATCAAAGAAATTATCACAAGATCAATGGTGGAACTTTCTTCAGATGAAGTTGCCCGCCTGATCGATAGTATCAAGGAAGTTGGATTCTATGCTGCAACTATCTCAGGAATTTCAGTTTCAACAACCGATCTTAAGATGCTTGATAATAAAGAAAAACTTCTTGAAGAAGCTGAGAAAAAAGTTAAAGAAATAGAAGAAGAATACCAAACAGGTCTTATTACCCAAGCAGAACAAAAGAGGCTTGTGAGTGCCGTATGGCTTGAGCTCACCGAAACGATGGCAGGACTCACATGGGATCTTTTTGACAAGTCGGATATGGTACGAATTATTGCCGAATCAGGGGGAGCTCGTGCCGGTAAAGATCAGATCAAGCAGATGGCGGCTATGAGAGGTCTTATTTACGATCCACTAGGACGAATCGTCGAGCTTCCAATTAAATCTAACTTCCGCGAAGGTCTTTCAATTTTTGAATACGTGAACTCGGCTCGTGGCTCAAGAAAAGGACTTACAGACTCGGCTCTTAAGACTGCAGACGCAGGATACTTAACACGAAGACTTGTTGATGTTGCACACGACGTTATTATCCGTGAAGATGATTGTGGAGCAACAGAGGGTATTTGGGTTGACCTTACTAACCATGATAGTGAATCCTATATCACCAACAAACTTCTTGGAAGAGTCGCTCTGAAAGATATCGTCTCAAAGACCGGTAAGAAAATCATTGTTAAAAAAGGTGCCGATATTGATCACGTTCTTGTCCGCGAAATCGCAAAAGACGAATCCGTGACAGAGGCATGGGTCCGCTCACCACTGTATTGCAAACTTAAATACGGAATTTGCTCTGCGTGTTACGGTTGGGATCTTTCTACTTTCAAGAGAGCAGACTATGGTACCCCGGTCGGAGTTATCGCAGCGCAATCCATCGGAGAACCTGGAACACAGCTTACCATGCGTGTTAAGCATTTCGGAGGAGTTGTTATGTCTGACGTTACCCAGGGTTTGCCAAGGGTAGAAGAACTCTTTGAAGTACGACGACCGAAGAATTTGGCACCACTTGCTGAGATTTCAGGTAAAGTCTCGGTTGAAACTGTTGAAGATGGAATTGTCGTACGGGTGAACAATGCAAAAGTAAAACCGGTTGAAGAAAGAGAATACTTTATTCCATCAGCTGCAACTCTTCTTGTAAAAGATGGAGAGACAGTAACAGCAGGTACACAAATCTGCGAAGGATACCTTGATCCGAAAGATATACTGACAGTAGGTGGACTTCAAAAGTCACAAGAATACTTAATCGACCAAGTACAAGACGTGTACGAATCACAGGGAATCGGTATTCACTACAAGCATTTTGAAACTATCCTTCGAAAGATGTCTGATAAGGTTATCGTTGAAACACCGGGAGACACATCACTGCTTCCGGGAGACTTGATCAGCAAATTGAGATTTGAAGAGGAGAATGCAAATGTAATTTCAGAAGGTGGAGAGCCTGCATCTGCTCGAGAAATTCTTCTTGGTATCACAAAAGCTGCGCTTGTTACAGACTCATGGCTTTCAGCATCTTCATTCCAAGAGACAACTCAAGTTCTGACAGATGCTGCACTTGAAGGCCGAATCGATAACCTGATCGGTCTTAAGGAGAATGTTATTGTTGGAAGACTTATTCCTGTCAGACGTGAATTTATGGAAGGTCATAATGCTGATGTGGCAGCGGTAGAAAGTACTGAAAGTTCAGAAACAACCGAGGCAACCGAATCCGTTGAAACACCATCTGAAACTCCAGTCGAAGCGGAAGCCGAGGCTGCTGCCCCTATTCAGGAATAGAAAAATAGTGTAGAATACCAAGACTATGCCGACATTAAATCAATTAATTCGAAAGCGAAGACTTAAGAAGTCGAAGAAAATTAAAGCAACAGGTTTGCGAACAATTTTCAATGCAAAAGACAGAGAGTTTACGACTAACCCATCACCTCAAAAAAGAGGAGTGGTAACACTGGTTCGAACGATGACCCCGAAGAAACCGAATTCGGCTCTTCGAAAAGTAGCCAGGGTCAAATTATCCAATCGTGAAGAAGTTACAGCCTACATCATGGGAATCGGCCACAACTTGGCAGAACACGGAATCGTTCTCGTCCGTGGTGGAAGAGTAAAAGATTTACCGGGTGTAAAATATCACATCGTTCGTGGAAAATTTGATTTGGCGGGAGTAGAGACAAGAAAATCATCGAGGAGTAAATACGGTGTTAAAAAGGGAGGAGCCAAACAGGCTTAATTAAATCATGCGAGGTAAATCAACATTTAAAAGAAATATTGTAAAAGCTGATCCACTGTATAACAGTGTCCTTCTTGCAAAATTTATTAATCGCTCAATGGTAGATGGTAAAAAGACCACAATTCAACGAGCAGTGTATGATGCAATGGATCTTCTCAAGTCTCAGGGTCATGACCCACTTCAAGTATTTGAGAATGCAATTGAAAATGTAGGTCCCAAAATCGAAGTAAGAGCAAAAAGAATCGGTGGAGCAGCATACCAGGTGCCTATGGAAGTTAGAGGACCACGAAGAATTTCCCTTGCGATCAGATGGCTTCTTGAAGCGACACGAAAACGATCAAATTCCGAATTTAAGACGTTCGCTGAAAAACTCGCAGCAGAACTCCTCGCAGCCAACCAAAACGAGGGTGAAGCAATGAGAAAGAAAGATGTTGCACACCGCATGGCAGAAGCCAACAAAGCCTTCGCCCACTTCAGGTTCTAATTCTAATACCTTCATACATAAGGTGCGTATTAATTGATCTCCTTATATTTTTTTCTTACAATTAAAATGCCCTCCGGGGCAGAACCTTATGTCTAAAAAGCAATTTTTAATTGTCCTTGGATCCCTTTTGATATTTCTTTTATTTTCAAAGCTATTGGGAATTGTATTATTTCTTATTTATGTTTGGCACTGGTCTAATTGGAATAAAAAGAAAAGAATTGTTATTACTGCATTGATAGGAATTTATCCTCTTTTTGTGGCACTCTTAATACTGGGTGTCTTTCCCATAAGATCCTATATCGTTAGTGGAAATAGTATGTTTCCCACGCTTGAGACAAATCAGAAATTTATCGCAAAAATGGTAACTTCAGAGGATATTATCAGAGGAGATTTGATAGTACATAAATTTCCCACAAATAGACAGGTCTCTACAATTAGAAGAGTAATCGGATTGCCAGGTGAATCAATTGAAATAAAAGATGGGAAAGTCTTTATTAACGGAAAGTACTTGGACGAAAGCAGTTATTTAGACGAACTAAATACAGAAGCTGGAAAGTTTGTTATAGAGAAAAATCTTTTAAAGATTCCTCGAAATGCCTTTGTTGTAATGGGAGACAATAGAAAAGAGAGTAGTGATTCTAGGGAATGGGGGTTTGTCAATGCCGATGACATAGAGGGTATATTCCTACTAAAATATTAGCAGAACACGAACCTCAACTGGTTATAATTAAGTATGGATTAGGACAGGAGCTTTCGCACGCTTCAGATTCTAATTCTAGAATTTTAATACTAATTTCTAATTTTTGATAACATAATTTATATCGAGTCTGAATATTCTTATATTCTCGATCTAATGCAATGTTCCTGTTTTCTATATTGCTTTTTGCTTTGATACTCTTTTTCTTTCTAGTGTATTTGCCCGTAAGTTTTTTACTTCTTGTTATATTCACGTGGTTTGGATTCAAAAAGAAAAAATTTCATATATTAAGAAAGTTGCTAATAATAGATGGTGCAATTTTTCTTTTAACAATATGTTTAATTGCAACTATTCTTTATCTTTCAAGACCTCCTGCAACTCAAAAACTTTCAAACAATTACTTTCAGAATAAAGATAGATTTAATATACTTGTGGGAAGAATTCTCACAGATCAAAAGAAGGGACTTGTAAGAGTAGATGATAATTGGACGGAACCCGATAACTTGAGACAGATAGGACTCAATAGTAGCGATATAGATAGTTATAGAGAGGAATTAATACGGTTAAGCATTCCACGTGGTTTTTATGCGTATCCAAATGAGGTTCGTTTTATTGCTTATGCTTATGGGTTATCAGTTTCTGGAAGAAGTAAGGGTTATCTGTATTCCATTTCCAAACCTAAGAACTTCTTTAAGAGAAATTGTGGCTATCCGTCCGAACCATTAAAAAGTCTTGATCATTTTAAAGGATGTGAGGGGGGATCAGGGTCTTACACAATTTATCAGCAGATCGATAAGAATTGGTACATATATGAGGACTATGAAGATTGAGGATCAGATTCAGATTCTATAGTTTCTTTATATCTCTCTCTTTTTTAGTTTGCCTCTTTTATTTCTATTCTGAATAATTGTAGTCAGATCGGGTAGTATTGCAGAAAGGATTATTATTCCACCACCCAACAGTACAAATGGTGTTAATTTTTCATCAAAAAGTATTATTCCAAAAATAATTCCGGCAATTATTTCAAAAAGCCCAATGAGCCCTCCGATGCTTGCATCAACATATTTAAATCCTTCTATCACGAGCCAAAATGCGGCAAGTCCGACCAGCGCAAAAGCTAGCATTGAAATCCACACGAAATTAAATTGAGGCACGATTTGAGTCTCACCAAAGAGCAATGAAAGTGGTAGGTGTGTCACAAGAATTCCCGCCCAAACATAAATTCCTATTTGAAGCGAACTGAACTTGTGAGTAGTTTTTTTCGTCGTAGCGACTTCTCCTCCACTTGCGATACCGTTGAGCGCTGCCATAAAGAGCGCGAGGAATGTGAAGTATTGCAGAGATATTCCAAAAATAAGAAAGAGCCCCACAAAAGCCAGAAGGAGTGATGCAAGCTTGACTGGTGTAATCTTTTCACCTAGGAAAAATTTCCCAACAACGTACGAAGTTATTACGTACATAGAGTAAAAAATAAGAGTTGCTGTGCCGATGTCCATATTAATGAACGCATAGTAGAGTGGAGCTTGGGTTGCTGCTCCGAAAAGAACTGGAATTAGGACCCATTTAAGATCCTTTTTTGTGACGGGTTTAAAATTTCTGGTGTAAAGTGCGATTGGAATAAGAATCAAAAGAACGATGGCGCTTCTTACCCAGCCTTGATAAAAAACTCCAAAGTCTTCTCCTATAAATTTAGACCACACACCATAACTTCCGAACCCAATTGCAGAAAGAAAGATCATGAGGTATCCAAGAGAAGATTTGGGAGATGCTTTCATTTCCCTAGTATCTCAATAAAAAATAGTGCACAATAATTAATATGGCTACGAGTGGAAATCTTGA
>CAZBEA010000003.1:0-43468 GCA_964490835.1 uncultured Gammaproteobacteria bacterium | reverse complement strand
CACATTCTTTTCTCAGTGACTAACAAAGAAGCACAAAAGGGGTTGGATGGGCTTAATTGGACCGGAAGAATAAAAGAATTTGAGGGCGATTATCTTCATATAAATGACGCTAACTTTGGAGGGGCAAAATCCAACTTATACGTACAGCAAAGTGTTGCGATTAATTACGAAGTAAACGAATCGGGGGAAATTAAAAAAACGATCACTATTACGTACAAAAATCCCCAGCCTCATTCTGACTGTAATTTAGAAAGAGGGGGGTTATGCTTGAATGCAACGCTTCGAAACTTCCAAAGAATGTATGTTCCGGAAGGTGCAACGCTTGATACTTCCAAGGGATCTGAGGTAAAAGTTGAGACGAAAGAGGAATTAGGTAAAACATATTACGAATCATTCTTCACGGTCAAACCTCTTGGGAAATCGGAAATTACATATACCTACACGCTTCCATTTAAGCTTGCAGATAATAGCGATCTTCCGGTTCTGATTCAAAAACAGCCGGGAACATCAGAGATTCCATATGAAATATCGGTAAATGGAGAAGTTGTCGAGACCTTCAATCTTACATCCGACAAACAATTAAATCTCAAACTTCGATAATGGATTTTCTTAAAGATACTGCCTTTGTAATACGCCGAATCAATTCGGGAGAAAAAGACCGCTTTATTACCCTGTTCACAAAGAATAGTGGCAAAATTGAAGTTTTCGCCAGAGGGGTGAGGTCTATTTCATCAAGACGAGCGCCATCGCTCGAACCGCTCAATCACATAGAGTTTCAGGCCGTAAGATCGCATACGAATTATGTTCTCACAGAGGTTCAATTATTGAATTCCCAAACTGCACTAAAACAAAATTTGGAGAATGTAAAACTTGGATTTTTGGTGTGCGAATTAATAGACAAATTAACCCGTTCATGGCAAAAACACGAAGATGTATATGCGCTTCTTGATCAGGTTCTCTCCGCATGCCGTGATGATGTCGAAAAAGACTTATTCCGTGAATTCCAGGTCCAAATGCTAACAGCGTTAGGGTTTTGGGATGCGCGGCGTGCATTTGTAAGCGAACAAGACCTTTCCTCGTACATAGATCAGGTAGCTGAGCGAAAAATAAAATCGCGTGATTTTTTCCAAGGATAATTCTTCCTTTCTTTACTCACCTACACGGCTTTGATATACTACGACTCAGTACAACTCACATGGTAAAAGATTTATCAGTCATTACAGCTCTCGCAAAAAGACGTGGGTTTATATACCCAGGTTCGGATATTTACGGGGGACTTGCCAATACGTATGATTACGGTCCTGCAGGGGTGGAATTGTTACGGAATATTCGAAATGCGTGGTGGGAGGAATTTGTTCACGGAAAAGACGATATCGTTGGACTTGAAGCGTCACTCATTTCGCATCAGGAGGTATGGAAATCGTCTGGCCATGTTGGTGGATTTGCCGATGCGCTTATTGATTGTCGTAGTTGTAAATTGAGAAAAAGAGCAGATCATTTAGTTGAGGAATGGATTGAGTTACAAAAAGAACGACCTTCGAATTCAAATTTGGACGGAAAGTATGATGTTTTGTCCGAACAAAAAATTTCCAATGCTTTTGAAACAGGAAAGGTAGAAGGCTGGAGTGATCAAGAATTTGATGAGTTTATAAAAATCTTTCAGATCACTTGTCCAAACTGTGAAAAATTAGAGTGGACTAATGTGCGTAAATTTAATTTACTATTTCCCGTTAATTTGGGTATTATCGAAGGAGACCAGAGTCTTGCATATCTTCGAGGCGAAACGGCACAGGGAATGTTTATCAACTTTTCAAACATCCTGTCTTCCACACGGGTTAAGATGCCTTTTGGTATTGCACAGCTTGGAAAGAGTTTTCGCAACGAAATTACACCGGGTAATTCTGTTTTTAGAACTTTGGAATTTGAACAGGGTGAAATAGAGTACTTCTTCGATCCGGAGGTAAGTAATTGGGAGGAAATATTTGAAAATTGGAAGAGCGACATGTGGTCATTCATTACTCAAAAAATAGGAATCAGGGCAGAAAATCTTCGTTGGCGTGAGCATACCGATGAAGAACGATCCTTTTACAGCAGACGGACTGAAGATCTTGAATATAACTTTCCTTTCGGTTTTAAAGAATTATGGGGGCTTGCGTACAGAACTGATTATGACCTCTCGCAACACGAAAAAGGATCAGGCAAAGAACTCCGAGTTGTGGATTCACAATCCGGCAAAAAGACACTGCCCCATGTAATAGAACCTGCGGTGGGTATTAATAGGATTTTTCTTATGACGCTTTGTGATGCATATCATGAAGATGGGGATCGAGTTGTTTTGAGACTCTCGCCGGCTCTTGCTCCTTTTAAGGTAGCCGTATTCCCACTTCTGGCAAATAAAGAAGATTTGGTAAGTAAAGCGCAAAACGTATATAAAAACGTAAAAAGAAAATTCCACGCAACGTTTGATGCTCGTGGAAATATTGGAAAGCGGTATTTATCCCAAGATGAGATTGGGACGCCATTTTGCGTCACCGTTGATTTCCAAACACTTGACGACGATACTGTTACGGTTCGGAATCGGGATACGGCGCACCAAGACAGAGTTGCTTTAGGAAGTCTTGAAGATTATATTCAGGACAGAATGCGAGATTGGAAAATTTAGAGCTTGACTCAACTCATATAATTTTTGTAGAGTTATTATTGCAATGAAGAAATCAAACCTTATTCTGATTGGTGGAGCGGTTCTTATTCTGGTTGGACTCTTTGGAGGATTATTCTTTCTACTGGGCGGCGGCACAGAAGAGAAGACCACAGCTCCTACCCAAACAAAAAAAATGACGGCAAAAGAGGTGACACCTGAGGAAATTGGGCTCACACTGACGCCGGTTAGTAACAATCAAAAAATAAGAATTGAAATTGCCAACATCGAAGGAATAAAAGGTTTTGAATACGAGCTCTCATATGATGCAATCGAGAACGGAGAAACAGTTCCACGTGGTGCGATAGGAGAATTGGAAGTAGTACCCGGTAAAAAGGTATCGCACGACGTTGATCTCGGAACATGTTCTTCAGGCACCTGTAAGTATGATAAAGGAGTGGCTGAAGTATCTGTTGTAATCCGTGTAAACTATGTAAATGGAGAAATCGGTGTTGCAGAATCCAGTGTTTCCCTCGAATAACTCTTTGCTTTTATAACTTCTTGTAATATTTTCACTATATAGTGTTGTTTGTATTATGCTTCCACTATTTTGGTGGATATTGTATTGACATAGCGTAGCATTTGATGCAAAATGGAAAATATTGGTGAGTGATGGAATAAAATGGTGAATTATGCTAATTGGTCAGTATCTAATAAAGGCAGGCACTTCAGGAAGAATCGCATTTCCAAAGAGATTTCGAGCAGAGCTCGGTGAGAGGATTATTGTAACCCGTGGTTTTGAGGGGGCGTTAATGGTGGTGTCGGAAAGGAATTGGAAGGCATTACTTGAAGGAACAGAAGACAAGCCATTCCTTCTCAGTGGAGCTCGGGATACGCAACGATATCTCTTAGGAGGAGCGACACTTTGCGACTTAGATGCTCAGGGAAGATTTGTAATACCTGAATATTTGAGAGGATTTGGAAAAATAGGAGAGGAAGTCGTTGTGGTTGGGTTATATAGGTATGCGGAAATTTGGGATAAAAAGCGTTGGGAAGAATATCAGGAAAATGCAACGAAGAATATAGCAAGCATTGCGGAAGGGCTCATTGAGAATATCGGAAATGGGAAGTGAATTTAAGCATACAAGCGTACTTTTACAAAAAGCTGTAGATTTTCTGGAAGTGAAGCCAAATTTTTGGTATGTCGACGCGACTGCCGGAGGAGGTGGGCATACGCAGGAAATTTTAGAACGTGGTGGACGAGTTGTGTGTATTGATCAGGATGAGGATGCGATCGCTCATTTGAAAAAGAGGTTTTCAGGTGAGGAAAACGTTCGTATCAGTATTGGAAATTTTAGCAGGTTGCAAGAGATCTGTAGGAGTTATGATATTCGTCCATTTGGGGTTCTATTCGATTTGGGTGTTTCAAGTTACCAAATTGACGCATCGGGAAGAGGGTTTTCATTTCAAAGAAATGAGGATTTGAACATGAAAATGCATAAAGATGGGACTCTTGATGCCAAGACGATTGTAAACAATTATAGCTTTGAAGATTTATATGAAACATTTACGAAATTTGGTGAAGAACCTTATGCAGAACAAATTGCTCGTGCTATTCTTGGCGCCCGTCGAGTAAATAGAATTGAAATGACAGGTGAGCTAGTTGAAATTGTAAAAAGTGTTTCGGGTGAAAAAAGAATTCACCCTGCAACGCGGGTATTTCAAGCTCTGAGAATTGAGGCGAACAAGGAATTGGATGTTCTGGAAGAGGGCCTGAGAGAGGGATTTGAAATAGTACAGAAGAATGGAAGACTTGTGGTCATAAGTTTCCATTCGCTGGAGGACAGAATTGTGAAACGTTTTTTTGAAAACAAATCAGAAAATAATATGGGAAGGATTATATCCAAAAAACCAATAACGGCTGATTGGAAAGAAACTAAAAAGAATGTTCGTTCACGCTCAGCAAAAATGAGAGCTTTAGAAAAATTATGAAAAAGTACGGTTTTATTATCACAGTGCTATCAATAGTCGCGATTTTACTCGAGGTAGTTCATCTCTCTGTTGCCAATAAGGTTGCAGCAGACAGTCTCAACGCGGGCTCACTTACCTCAAAAATTCAAGAACTTGAAGAGGAGAACAGTATGTTATCTTCAAAAATTCTAGAATATACGGCTTTTGAAGAGGTAGCTTCTCGTGCGGCAACGCTCGGATTTACAGAATCGAAATCTCATATATCATTATATGAGGATCTCCCGATCGCTATGATTCGATGAAGAAATTAGAAACGCTGAGATTCTCAGTTGTCTTTTTAGTCCTCGTATTTTTTTATGCATGTATCGTTATTAGGTTATCGTATTGGCAGGTTGTTAGAGCTCAGGATTTACGCGATTTAGGAAGAGCTCAGAGCACAGAAACGATTACAAATCCTCCGCAGAGGGGGGAAATATTATTCCAAGACGGATATCCACTCGCGACAAATCAATTTTCATACCTTATGTATGCCAACCCTCAGCTTATCGATACCAAATTCGATTATGCCAATCGCATCTCGCATCTGGTGGGTCGGGATCAAGCATCCATATCTGCCGCTCTTGAGAAAGATCTTTTTTGGGTGAAGCTGGCTGATAATTTAACACTTGAGAAAAAGAAGGAGATAGAAAATTTAGAATTTAAGGGTATAGGGTTTGAAACAAGAGCTGCACGATACTACCCGGAGGCATCGATGTCAGCACACTTAGTTGGATTTGTAGGAAAGGACAATTATGGAAATGATAAGGGTTATTTTGGGATAGAAGGCTACTATGACGAGCTTCTGCAAGGCCGCGGTGGTGCCTCATATATCATTCGAGATGCCTTGGGAAATCCCATTCTTTCAGACATTCGCGAAGAAGAGAAGATTGACGGTCGAACCATAAAACTGACACTCGACAGAACAGTCCAATATATCGTCGAAGAAAAACTAAAAAACGGGATACGGTCCTACGAGGCAGAAGGTGGGACCGTAATTGTCATGAATCCAAAAACAGGAGCAGTGCTGGCTATGGCGTCATTTCCTCAGTTTGATCCACAAAAATATTACGAGGCAACCGATTACCAAAACCCGGCGATCTCCAACCTCTACGAACCGGGTTCAACTTTTAAAGTTCTTGTGATGGCCTCAGGGATTGATGCGGGAGTGGTTAAGCCTAATACGAAGTGTAATGAGTGTTCCAAACCTGTTGAGATCGGTGAGTACCAAATAAAAACCTGGAATAATAAATATTACCCGGATACTACGATGACTGAGGTTATTCAACACTCGGATAATACCGGCATGGTCTTTACGGCTCGAAAATTGGGTGTAGACAAACTCATCGACTATTTGGAACGGTTCGGAATAGGAAATGTTACCAATATCGATCTCCAAGGAGAAGCAACCGGTGTGATACGTGATGAGAACGAATGGTATCCGATAGACTTGGCAACTGCGAGTTTTGGTCAGGGAATCTCGATTACTCCGATACAGCTTCTTACAGCAGTAAATTCTATCGCAAATGACGGAATTATGATGAAACCGTTTGTAGCATCATATATTACCGATGATTCAGGAGAGGTTTTTGAAACAGAGCCCGAAAAAATTGGTGAACCTATAAAATCCTCGACCGCAAAGGTCATGACAGCAATGATGGTGAATGCTGTAGAGAAAGGAGAATCTAAATGGACAAAGTTGAAAGGTTATAGAGTAGCCGGTAAAACCGGTACCGCTCAGATTCCAGTCGCGGGACACTATGATCCGAGTCAAACGATTGCATCATTTGTCGGATTTTATCCGGCTGAGGATCCAACGGTTTCGATGCTGGTCTTGGTAAACAGGCCGAAGACTTCTATTTACGGATCTGAAACAGCTGCGCCGATCTTTTTCAAAATTGCGGAAGATGTAATAAATTACTACAAAATACCCCCGTCATACTAAGATTGAAAGATAGATTGTGCCGCAATATAATAAGATAGCCCCATGCAAAAGATCAAAAATTATTATCATCTTATTCAGTCGCTTGTTGCGGCGCTTGGTTTTAATTATCCGGCAAAAAGCCTATTTGTTATTGGTGTAACAGGAACTGATGGTAAAACTACAACGGCCAATTTAATTTATCATCTTCTCCAAGCAAGCGGGTATAAAGTTGCGGTAGTCTCCACAATTGGAGCATATGTAAATGGTAAATTGATCGATACGGGTTTTCATGTCACAACTCCGTCAGGATTTGCATTGCAGAGAATCATTAAGCAAATAAAAAAAGAAGGATGTACCCATTTGGTATTGGAAGTGACATCCCATGCTCTTGATCAGAATAGGGCATATGGAATCCCCTTCAATGTGGGCGTAATTACAAATATTACCCATGAACACCTTGATTATCATAAGACAATTGAAAAATACCGAGCAGCAAAATTGAAATTACTCAAATTATCCAAAGTTTCAATTCTCAACAAAGACGATTCATCGTATGAACATCTTATTCAGAAGTTGATAGGCAAAAGGGTTGTGACATACTCTACAAAAAACCGTAACGCTGATTTTTATCCCCAAAAAGTCGGAATCAGTGGAGACGACTTTAACACCTCAAATCGACTTGCTGCAATCGCGGCGGTTTGCCAAGTTTCCGTAGATGTTGCCAAAGACGCCGAACAAAAACTATCCAACTTTGTTCTCCCCGAAGGCAGGCAAGAGTACGTATATCTTGATGATTTTCAAGTCATGGTAGACTTTGCACATACTCCCAATTCGATTGATATGATTCTTTCTCATCTCAGAAAAAAAGTAAATGGGAGAATAATTCATGTGTTTGGCAGCGCTGGGGACAGGGATCGCACAAAAAGACCATTCATGGGCGAATGCTCATCCAAATATGCTGATGTGATTATTTTGACGAGTGAAGATCCAAGATTTGAAGACCCGGTTCAAATATGTGAGGAAATTGCCGAGGGGATACATAAGAAATTTAACAAAACAAAAAGTCTTAATAAAAATTCCCAAAAAGAGTACTCTGTAATCGTTGATAGAGGAGAGGCGATTCAAAAAGCTCTTTCAATTGCGCAAAAAAATGATTTGGTTTTGGTAACCGGTAAGGGGCATGAGAAATCTATGAACATTAAAGGGACGGAATATGATTGGAGCGACCGGGAGTGTATATTATCTTCATTGTAAATGATATTCGAAAAAGAAATATTTTCTACAAAAATAGTAATCGCCATTTCGGATATACGTGACGGAGAGATGAGTAGTTCTGCAGGTATTCATAATCTTGATCGTTTTTTGTCTCAAAATAGCATGTCTTCTCTGTATTCCGGCATGTCGCAGGACCATGGAATCTTGTTATCTCATGCTGTTGGCGAGCAAGTCATGGGTGATTCGGTTTGGACAGAAGCATCCTCGCGCTGTTTGGTTATTAAAACAGCCGATTGTCTCCCACTTGTACTATATGATCCATTGCAAAAAATTCTTATCGTTCAACATTGTGGATATAGAGGAATTTTAAAAGGAATTATTGATGTTGGAATAGATTTCCTAAGAAAGCATAATTCCGAATTTCAAAATGTATATGCGTTTTTGGGCCCATGCATCTGTGAAGAATGTTATGCGGTTGATTCTGCAAGATATGAACATTTTAAAAATGCCTTTCCTGAATCTGTTTATGAAAAAAAAGATCAATATCACATAAACATTCGGGATGCAGTATATAGAAAATTAATTACCAATGGCATTGCAGCCTCAAATGTGCAACAATTAGAGCGATGTACCAAAGAAGACGAGCGTTATTTTTCGTATCGGAAAGGTAATAAAACAGAACGGTTTGTGACAGTAGCAGAAATGAGATATGTATAAAAAGATTTTTTTTGTAGGAATTAAAGGGGTAGGATTGACCTCTCTGGCGTTAGTCGCGAAAGGAGCAGGAATAGAAGTGCGAGGGTCGGATATTGAAAGTGAATTTATTACAGATGAAGTTCTCCGACAAAATGAAATTCTCTATACTCATTCTTTTGCGGAAGAAGAAATTGCCAATTTCATGAATGGTGTTGATCCGAAAGAAGTTTTGGTCATTACAACTTCCGCTCATGGAGGATTTGATAATCCACAGGTAAAGTGGGCGATAACAAAAGATATCAGGGTTTTAACACATGGACAGGCAGTGGGGGAATTTATGAAGGGAGATGTATTTGGGAGGTCGTTCAAAGGAATATCTATAGCAGGATCTCATGGCAAAACGACGATTTCGGGAATGCTTGCAACCGTCTTTAGGGAGCTGGGACTTGATCCGAGTTATGTTGTTGGAACGAGTTCACTTTTTCCCATAGGAAATCCGGGTCATTATGGAAGTGGAGAATATTTTATTGCTGAGGCGGATGAATACGTGTCAGAACTTCAATACGATCGGAAGCCAAAACTTCTCTATCAATTTCCATATATCCAGATTATAAATAATATCGATTTTGATCACCCTGATTTTTATGAATCAATTGATCAGATTGAAAAAGTCTTTGCAGATTTTATGACACAGGTTGACCCAAATGGTTTTATTGTCGTAAATGGAGACGACAAACGGATTTTGTCGATCATCGAAACATTGGGGGATCGAAATATTGTTACCTACGGAATTGCCACAAATAACGACTACGCGTTAGGTGATTATAAAGAAAATGGAAGGTCGATTACCTTTCAAGTCCTCAGAAAAAACGGCAGTAATGATGAATTTACGATACATATTCCCGGAGTTCATAATACCCTCAATGCTTTAGGAGTTATAGCATTATGTGAACAAATCGGAATAGATCGGGAGAGAATAAAAAGTGCACTACAGGTGTTTACAGGTACTAAAAGAAGGTTTGAGATTGTCGGCAATCTAAATAACGGGGCAGTTGTTATCGATGACTATGCTCACCATCCTGAGGAGATAACAAAAACGCTTTCTGCTGTTCGATTGGCATATCCCAATAAAAAAATTCTTTGTATCTTTCAGCCGCACACTCTATCTCGGACAACAGCTTTGTTAGATGAATTTTCTTATTCTTTTGCAGGCGTTGAGCAGCTCGTTTTGCTCCCGGTTTTTATTACCAAAAGGGAGCAAGAAAATTCGGATACATTTAATATTTTGCCGGGATTTCAAAAAAATAATTCAAGCGCCGTGCTTCTCGAAGACAGGTCCAGTGTGGTAGAATACGTTCTCGGCCATACGGATTCTGAGTTCGTTGTCATAACAATGGGGGCAGGAGACGTATATACTCTCGGTAAAGAGCTGATCAATAAATGAAAAAATACATTGTCCATGGTGGAAAAAAATTGGAAGGTACGATCCGTGTCTCGGGCGCTAAAAATGTTATAACCAAAGCACTTATAGCCGCGTGTCTTACCGAGGAAAAAGTAACATTGCGAAACGTACCAAGAATCAGCGACGTATTCCTGCTCGTGGAAATCATAAAGTACTTGGGTGGAGACGTGCATTTTGAGGATGACGTTGTGACCATCGAAGCAAAAAATATCTCCAAATATGAAATTCCACTAGAACTTGGAGCAAGTATTAGAACTTCAACTATGTTTTTGGCACCTCTTGTTGCAAGAACCGGAAAAGCAAGCGTCCCCAATCCCGGGGGCTGTCGATTAGGGGCTCGACCTATCGACCGACACATTAAAGGTCTTGGAGAGCTTGGAATAGATATTGAATATTCGAGTGACGATGGATACTTTCACGCATCCGCCGAATCGCTTCACGGGGGTACAGTATCTTTTATAAAAAATTCACATACAGGGACCGAAACCATTATCCTGGCCGGTGTTCTTGCCAAGGGTACAACCGTTATCCAAAATGCAGCGCTTGAGCCGGAAATCGATGACCTTATTGCGCTACTAAATCAAATGGGAGCAAAAATTACAAGAAAAGAGAATAGGATTATTGAGATTGAGGGAGTTGAAAAACTATCGGGAACGGATTTCACGATCACCACAGACAGAAACGAATTCGTGACCTTGGCAATTTTATCGGCTTTGAACGACGGTGCCATACAAATACAAAATGGCAACCTAAAACATATCGATGAATTCTTGAAAGTATTTAAAAAGGCGGGTGGAGAATATCAGGAGAGTGAAAATGGAATCTCCTTTTATATAAAAGATCAGCTTAAAGCGCTTGATATTACAACCGGAATTCATCCCGGATTTATGACAGATTGGCAGGGGCCATGGGCAATTCTTGCAACTCAAGCCCAAGGAGTTTCGACAATTCATGAAACCGTATATGAGAAGAGATTTGAATATGTAAGCGAATTAAATAAGATGGGTGCAAAAATTGAATTCTTCAAACCGGAAGTGAGCAATCCTGCGGATTTTTATAATTTTGATACCGATGATTTTTCTAACAAGATGCAGGGTATAAAAATAGTTGGCCCAACAATCCTTCATAACGCAGTTCTCACGATGGCTGATTTGAGAGCCGGAGCAACACTTCTTATTGCAGCTCTGTTAGCAAAGGGTGAGAGCATTATATTTGGCGTAGAACATTTGGATAGAGGATATGAAAATTTTGAAGAAAGGTTAGAGGCTTTAGGAGCAGAAATCTCAGTTGTAAATGAATAATTATGAGTAGTGTTTTTGAAAATACATGCGCGATTATCTTGGCAGCTGGAAAAGGCAAACGAATGAACGCTAAAAAGGCTAATAAAGTTACGCTGCGTCTTTCAGGTGAACCAATAATACTTCGGATCGTGAAGAATCTCAGACAAACCGGTATTCCATATCTTGTTCTCGTAGTAGGTCATGCGCAGGAATCGGTTAAAAAATTAGTAGGTGATTCGGTACTCTATGCCTATCAGAGTAAAAGACTTGGTACCGGGCATGCTGTAAAAAAAGGTTTAAAGATTGTTCCGGACGATGTAATTGATGTCTTCGTGTTTTACGGCGATGACACCTCGTATAGTTCAGACGTTCTTTCGTCTCTTCTCAAAAAACATCGTGAAATGAAAAGTGACGTTACATTTCTGACTCTCAAAGTTTCCGATCCAAAAGGGCTCGGGAGAATTGATAGGGACGAGAGTGGGACACTTATAGGAATAGTTGAAGAAAAAGATGCGACAGAAGCTCAGAAAAAAATTTCAGAAATAAATCCCGGGTGCTTTGTGTTTTCAAAGAAATTTTTAAAGAGCTATATTAACAAAATCCCAAAAAGTCCCGCTACCCGTGAGTACTACTTAACAAGCCTCATTGAGCTGGCCTTGCAAAATAAGTTAAATGTTCATACATATACGGCAGAGAATGTAATATGGCGCGGGATAAATACTCCGGATGAATTACGGGAGGCAGAGGATTTATTGACTAAATTATGAATTTTTTAGCACCCGATTTCTTTGATTTAGAAAAATTCGATCACAAAGATCTTTTTAATTCAAACCATTCTGTTTGGGAAGCGCTAAAAAAGCTCGACTTATACATTGATAAAAAGTTGGCAGAAGCACAAAAGGAAACGATTGTAATTGACCCGACCAGCACCATTCAGGATACGGCTCGCATTGAGGGGAAAGCCGTAATAGGCAAAAACTGTATCATTGGTCATGGAGTTTTATTACGTAACGGAGTTGTTATAGGAGATAATGTTTTCATTGGGCATGGTGGGGAAATAAAACACTCAATAA
Organism: uncultured Gammaproteobacteria bacterium; assembly: GCA_964490835.1. Taxonomy (GTDB): domain Bacteria; phylum Patescibacteriota; class Microgenomatia; order Levybacterales; family GWA1-39-11; genus CAZBEA01. The sequence goes on along the minus strand of CAZBEA010000003.1, from coordinate 31,173 downwards.
TCCTTAATGATACGAGTATTGGTCACTTAAATTACGTTGGTGATAGTGTCATTGGAAATAATGTGAATATTTCAGGAGGTGCAATTATTGCAAACCTCAGGCTCGATAGAGCTCCTGTAAAAGTGAAAAACGAAGAAATACTGATCGATACCGGTCTTGAAAAATTTGGTGCAGTTGTGGGTGATGGGGTTACCGTGGGAGTAAATGCTGTTCTAAATCCCGGAACTCTACTTGGAAAGAATTCACTTGTTTATCCGCTCGTTTCAGTGAAAGGATGTCACCCCGAAGCTAGTATAATTAAGGAGCGGTAATTCCTCATATACAAATGAAAAAACAAGATCATACTGTAGTTATTCTCCATGGTTGGGGTCTTTCAGGAGAACGATACTCCGAATTTAGAAAATATTTAGAAAAAAAAGGATATAAAGTTTTCTCCCCGGATTTTCCCGGATTTGGAAAAGAAATTGCGACAAAATCTTCGATGACCCTCTCGGACTTTACAGAATTCTATACAAAATTTCTTGAGAAGAATAAGATCACCAAACATATTATCGTCGGACATTCTTTTGGGGGAAGAGTAGGGGTTCAGTATACTTCTTTCAATAATGAGAATGTTGCATTGTTAGTCTTAACTGGTGTTCCCATTATCCGTCATTACGGACTCAAACAAAGAGTGAGTCTTGTTGCTGCAAAAACTCTGAAGATTCCATTTGTGATCTTGCCTGCGTCGTGGGCACATTTATCCAGAAAAGCACTCTATAGAATTATTGGAGAGTATGATTATGTAAAAACAGGCGAGAAAAAAAATACTTTCAAAAATATAATTGGAGAATCTCTCATTCCTTATTTTCAAAACATCACAGCTCCGGTTGTTCTTATATGGGGTGAACTTGACCGTTTGACACCCGCGAGTGATCTGGATAAAATACAAAAAATAAATCAAGTAAAACACGCAAGAAAAGTAAAGGGTTTCGGGCATTCCCTGCCATATCAAGATCCGAAGCAATTTGCAGATATTGTCGATTCATATATAGAGAAGTATGCTTAATTTACTCATTTTTCCTCTCACAGTCCTGTTCTTTATTCAGGTAATATATAAAATTCTTTTTTGGTTACATCTGTGGCAAATGAAAGAATACCGAATGGATAGGCTTATGGTTCATGTTCGAGAGACGATTCAAGGAAGAGAGCTTGTTTTTGGAAGAATTACAGCTCTTAGGTTATTGCTAATTTTTAGCTATGTTCTTCTTATTTATTACAATATTTTAACTTTATACACGTTTGCCGCTCTTTTATTATTCGCTTATATACTTCTTGATAAAAAGCAATTCTTCCTTCATAGGAAAGTAAAAATTCCAGAATTCACTACGAAAATTATTTTCATAGCAATAGTTACATTTTCATTATCGATTCTTTTATATATTTTTGCGCCAATTGATATTGCACTTTGGCTCTTGGTCGTTGATATTATGATCCCATTTATTATAGGGATACAAATATTACTTTTTTCAATTCCTGCAGATTTTTCAAGAGATATAACAATAAATAAAGCTATAAAAAAAAGGGAAAAGCTTTCAAATCTTATGGTTATTGGAATCACAGGAAGTTATGGTAAAGGTTCGACAAAAGAATACATGCATACAATACTTTCTTCAAAATTTAACGTTGCCAAAACAAAAGACACGTTTAATACTCCGATTGGAATTGCCAGATCGCTTCTTTCAGATGTAAGCACTAAAACAAAAATTTTCATAGTAGAGATGGGAGCATATAAGCGAGGTGAAATTCAATATATGTGCAATATGGTCCGTCCTCTCATTGGAATTTTGACAGCAGTAAATGAACAGCATGTTTCTCTCTTTGGTTCAGTTGAGAATACAATGAAAGCAAAATACGAGTTAATAGATTCTATTCCAAATAATGGCATTTCGCTTTTTAATGGAAATAACGCGAATGCTTTGAAATTATACAAGAGAACAAGAAAGAAAAAAATTTTATACAAAGTTGGTGGAACGCACTCAGCGGATATTACGGCAACTGACATAAAGGTTCTGCCGACATCTTTAAAATTTAAGGTATTTATTAGGGGTCGTGAATTTGGATCATTCAGAACAAACCTTGTCGGAAGACATCATATTGAAAATGTATTACCGGGTATTTGGATAGCAGAAAAAATGGGTATGACCGTTGCTGAAATAAAAAACGCACTTTTACAAATAATTCCCTTCAACAAAACAATGGAACCATACCTGACTTCTAAAAATACCGTAGTAATTGATGATACTTTTAATGCAAATCCTGCTTCTGTCGACTCAGCTCTCGATTACTTGCAAATATTTAAAGGAAAAAAGGTTTTGGTGCTTCAGCCAATGATAGAGCTTGGGGATTCGGCTGTTAAGCATCATTTTGAAGTAGGAAAAAAAGCTGCTCAATTATGCGATTATCTTTTTTTAACGAATAAAAATTTCCTCTCCGCTATTACTCAAGGTGCCAAGAAAATCGATTCTGATTTGGTTCTTAAAGTTGCGTCTCAGAGTGAAATCGCAGAATTTATTAATTCACTTTCGGAAAAAGACGGTGCGGTTTTTGAAGGAAAAGAGTCATTTGGAGCTTTTTCACTTGTCCATAAAAGGAAGGTTTTTGGGAAATGAAACGCCTCATTTCATGCGGACTTGCCCCAAACCTTCGACTTATTGATGTTGCTGCATCAATAAGATCTCTTTTCCGAGTTGCTGAATTGCAGCAAGGTGATTGGCTTAACTTCACCGGTCTCCATTTAAAAAAATTATTTCAATCTCCAAACGTTTTTCTTTTTATGCGGGCACGAGAAGGTGAGTATATGTTGCTTAGAAGTCTTAATGTTTCAAAGGGTGATGAAGTAATTGTTCAGGCATTTACATGCGCTGCTGTTGTGCAGCCGATTCTCTGGACCGGTGCGGTTCCCATTTATGCTGATATTTCAGAAAAAACGTTATCTATGGATTACTCCGAATTTGAGAGGAAAGTCACCCCAAAAACAAAAGTTGTTATCTTGCAATCTACTTTTGGAATTACACCGGAATTTGTAAAAATTAAAAAATTAGCTCGTGAGAAGGGAATATTCCTACTCTTAGATTTAGCTCATATTTTTGATCCGGAGGAGTATTTAAAGATGAATGCTGACGGGTACCTTTTTAGTTTTGGTCGAGATAAAGCGATTTCTTCGGTAACCGGTGGGGCGCTGATAGTTCAGGATTCATTTCTTTCTTCAAAAATTCTTGAAGAATATGAATTGCTCCCATTTCCAGAACCGCACGAGATAGTAAGATACCTGCTCCACCCGGCAATTACATATTTGATTTATGCGCTTTTCTACATACATCCTTTCCTGGGAAAAGCAGCTACAAAAATGTATAGGGCGTCAAAAATTGTTCCAAGTCCTGTCGGAAATGAGTTAAGATTAGGCAACGATTCTATTCAAAAATATCCGAATGCACTTGCCCGACTCATTTTTATGCAATTAAACTCGGTTGAGGATTTTAACAAAAAAAGAATTGAGTGGGTAGGCATGTACAAAAAAAATTATTTGGTCGGTGTAAATCTTCGAAAAGACTCTCCATTGTTGAGGGTCCCATATTTCTCGGTAAAAAGAGACCAGATACTGAATTTCGCAAAGAAAGACAGAATATATCTTGGTAATTGGTACTCGAATTGTATAGATCCAAAATCGATACCACTCAAGGATTTAAAGTATAAATCACATTCGTGTCCGGTTGCAGAAAGAGTTGCAAAGCAAATCATCAATCTTCCAACAAACCCCACACTTAACAAAAAAGACATCAATAGAGTTATTAAGTCCATAAAAAAATATGAGTCTCAAATTTCATAGGCAAATTGATAAAAAGACATGGGACCAAGCGCTTGAGCTGAGTGAAAACTCTCCATTTTTTCAGACACTTGAATGGGGCGAGATAGAAAAAAACCATCATACCAAAGTTGAACAGTATGATATTTTTGACGGAAAATCTCGAATCGGTGTAATGCAAATATTCGAGAAAAAAGCAAAACGAGGTCATTTTTTACACGTTCGTCATGGACCGGTTCTTAAAAAATGGACAAAAACTTATGCTCGAGAACTTGCTTTCTTTCTGAAAAAACTTGCTGAAGAAAAGAATGCCAGCTTTGTAAGAATAAGTCCTTTGATTCGAGAGGGTACACATTCTGAAAAATTTCTGAAAAGTGCCGGTTTTCGGTTTTCCCCGGTTTATAATATTGACGCCGAAAACAGATGGGTGCTTGATTTGGATCAAGAAGAAAGCACCATTCTTTCCGGAATGCGAAAAACGACCCGATATATGATTAGAAGAGGTGAGAAAGAAGGGATTGAAGTCCAATCGGAATTGACAGCTGACTCATTTAAAAAATTTGAAAAAATATATCAGCAAACTGCTCTAATAAAAGGGTTTGTTCCACATAATTTAATAAGAGAAGAATTTGAGTATTTTCAAAAAATCGGCAAAGCAAAACTCTATTTGGCGCAACAACAAAACAAAATTCTTGCAGGGGCTCTTATCATTTATTCTCAAAATTCAGCAATCTATAGACATGGTGCAACAAGCGAAGTTGGAAGAAAAACCGCGGCATCGTATCTTCTCCAATGGCATGCGATCCAAGAGGCCAGGAAAAACGGGATTAAATATTATGATTTTTGGGGAATCTCAAAAGATGAAAACCCCAAAAATCCATGGTACGGTCTCTCAAGTTTTAAGAAAGGATTTGGTGGATTTCAAGTTGATTACCTACACTCCTTAGATCTTCCGGTTTCAAAAAGATACTGGATTACCTTTATCATAGACTTTCTGACAACTGTTCGAAAAGGACACTTTTTGAGATAGTTTGATCACCATACTATATGGTGATATAATGAGGATCATTCGTATGGAAAGATTACTCGGATTTACAATCCTATCATTTTTTGTGACTGCGGTATGTCTTGTGCCTTTTATCGATTTTCTCTATCGAATAAAATTGCAACGACGCAAACAAAAAACGAGAGACATATTTAATAAAAGAACTCCACTTTTTGACAAAATGAGCGATTGGAAGGTCGGTACTCCTTTTGGTGGGGGAATACTTGTTATCGGTGTTGTTACATTTCTAACCTTGTTTGCTTATGGTATCTTGGGAGTTAACGTTAAGCTTTGGGAAATCGCAACATTGCTATTTGCATTTATAGGTTTTGGTGCTCTGGGTTTTTATGACGATCTTAAGAAAATTTTAAATGGTAAAAGCTCACCATTTTTCGGTCTTAGATTCAAATATAAATTTATTATTCAATGGATTTTGGCAATTATTATCGGAACAATTCTGTATATGAACGGATATAATTTTGTGTATATACATTGGTTTGGTGATGTCGCAATTGGAGCGATGTATATTCTATTTGCTGCTTTTGTTATTGTTTCTTTTGTTAACGCCGTAAATATAACGGATGGGTTGGATGGGTTATCTGCTGGGTTGTTTGTCATATGTCTTATTGCATTTTTAGCAATTTCTGCAAATATTCTTGATCCATCGCTTGGATTATTTACGTCGGTACTTCTTGGTTCGGTTGCTGCGTTTTTGTATTTCAATATTTATAAGGCAAGGTTATGGATGGGTGATGTCGGTTCCCTTGCCTTCGGCGCGGCACTTGCCGTCATAGGGCTGTTAACGGGTAAGACCATTGCGATAGGTTTTATCGGTGGGGTATTTGTCATTGAAGTTGCCTCATCACTCATACAAATTCTCTCAAAAAAATTCCTAAAGAAAAAAGCATTTCCAGTTGCCCCGTTCCATCTGTATCTTCTACAAAAAGGATGGGAAGAGCCAAAGGTAGTAATGCGTGCATGGCTGTTGGGGATGGTTTTTGCACTTATCGGCTTGTATCTGGCGCTCATTTAGTACATGAACAAAATTGGTATTGCCCTATTATCGACCAGTTTCATTCTAACATGTATCGGTTTGTTTATTCTTTTTGAAACCTCAACCTATTCCTCTTTGATTCAAATCGGAGACAAGTATCATTTTGTAAAATTCCAGGCGGGGTATTTCATTGCGGGATTACTTCTGTGTCTTGTAATTTCCCGAATTCCGTATACGCTGTACAAGAAATACATTGTTCCCATTCTTGTTGTTACTACAGTACTACTCCTTGCTGTTCTGATACCGGGAATCGGACTTGAATTGAAGGGTGCACGAAGATGGATCAATTTTGGGCTTTTTGTCATGCAGCCGTCAGAAGCGCTTAAGATAACTCTTTCAATGTATCTTGCAGCGTGGCTTTCTGTGAAAGAAAAAGGCAGACTGTTGGCTTTTTGTCTGCTTGTTGGGGTGATGTGCGGACTTGTCATGCTGCAGCCAGACTTAGGAACGACAATGATCGTAGCTACGACTTCTGTTATTTTGTATTTTCTATCCGGAGCACCGCTGAAGCATATGGCCACCATATTTATTATCGGAATTGTAGGAGTTTTAGTTCTTATAAAAGTTGAACCATATCGCGCTCAAAGACTGATGGCCTTCCAAAATTTTAATTACGAGAATATATCCGATAACGATTATCATATAAAACAAGTCCTTATTGCGCTTGGATCTGGTGGTATTACCGGGGTTGGAATTGGACAGTCTATTCAGAAATATGCTTATTTACCCGAGGCAACAACCGATTCGATTTTCGCAATATACGCCGAGGAGACAGGATTTATCGGTAGTATTTTTTTAATAACAATCTTTATCATTTTTTCCGCTATCGGATTTTTAATTGCTATGGCAAGCCCCGATCCATTCGCAAAATTACTGGGAGTCGGAATCGTTACATTTATCTCGCTGCAGGCTGTTATTAATTTTGCATCGCAAGTCGTATTGCTCCCCTTAACCGGTGTTCCTCTGCCATTTATTTCTTACGGAGGATCATCTCTCTTGATTAATTTTATAGCAGTGGGGATACTATTAAATATCTCTCGGTTCGTACATAAGAAAAAATGAAAATACTTATAACGGGTGGTCACTTTTCTCCAGCATACGCACTTATTCAGAAAATGCAAAAAAAGCACGAAGTTGTTGTTGTCGGAAGAAGATATGCTTTTGAAGGTGATACTGCCGAATCCTTAGAATTTACAATATGTAGAGACGAAGGTGTTCGTTTTATAGATCTACCGACCGGAAGGTTACAAAGAAAAATTACAAAACACACTATTCCTTCTATTCTTAAAATTCCAGGCGGGTTAATTCATGCAATTGCAATTTTGAAAAAAGAGCGACCAGATATTGTGGTTACTTTTGGCGGGTATATTGCACCCCCGGTAGTTTTGGCCGCAAAATCGCTAAGAATACCGGTTATTCTGCATGAGCAAACTTTGCATATAGGATTTGCAAATAAAATTGCCGCTCAATTTTCAGACATTATTTGTATTTCGTATAAAGAGTCGGAAAAGTTTTTCCCAAAACACAAAACGGTCCTAACAGGACTTCCGATACGTGAAGAAGTTTTTAAAATTATTAAAAAAACATCTGTTCCACCGGGCAAAAAAATATTATATGTTACCGGAGGAAGTACGGGAGCGCACGTTCTCAATAATTTTGTACAAAATAATCTTACGGAAATTCTTGTGAAGTTTGTGTTGATTCATCAGACTGGTGACAGTTCGGAATTTGGCGATTTTGATAAAATGACAACAATTAAAAATTCACTAACTGACGACCAGAAGGATTGCTACATCGTAAAAAAATATGTAACGCCGGATGAGATAGGCTGGATTTATTCTATCGCAGACGTTGTTGTTTCTCGGGCAGGAGCAAATACGGTAGCAGAGCTTATGGCGCTATCTAAGAGGGCAATACTTATTCCTCTGCCGGGAGGGCAAAATGGCGAGCAAAAAATGAATGCAGAATTTTTAGAACGTAATGGCAATGCAATTGTTATAAATCAAAGCAACCTTTCAAGCGTACAATTTTTTTCTTCGCTACAAAAAGTTGAACAATTACGAATAAAGGAAAAAACTACCCATTCCCATGCAGTGGAAAATCTTGTACAAGTAATTGTGGACCTTTATGAAAAGAAGAAGCACACGCAAAAAGGTTAAGAAAATTGTTATTCTTTCCACGTCTATAGTAGTTGTATTTCTTATTTCTTTGTTGCTTTATTTGTTTTTCAGAGATTTCTCTTTCTCAATTCCTAAATTTTCAAACCATTCGGGTAAAATCATAAATCCAAACGCCACTTACTCGATTAGCGATATCCGCGATGCTCTGGCTCAAGCAAAAATTCAATACACAACAGTAACGATATCTTCATCATCAGGCTCACTCAGAGCAGATCTGGATAAAGGAACACAGGTGTATTTTTCGTACGAAAAAGAGATAAATTGGCAGATTTCCTCTTTGCAAAGTATTTTGCAACGACTTACAATAGAGAATAAGATTCCGACGGTCATTGACCTGCGGTATAATAGGCCTATTGTAAAGTTTGTAAAATGAGGCTAAACTATTATTATGCGTGACAACCAAATAGTTGTTGGTGTTGATATTGGATCATCCAAGATCGCAGCAGTGATCGGGCAAGTGCAAGAAGAAACGATTAACGTTCTCGGCGTTGCAGAAATTCCCTCCCGTGGTATTCGAAAAGGTCAGATTGTTGATATAGAAGAAGCGGCTGGTGCTGTTAATCAGGCGCTTGATGCATCGGAGCGAATGGCTGGATATAATATCGATCGTGCCTTCGTTTCGGTTTCAGGTGTTCATGTCGAATCTCAAAATTCAAAAGGAATTGTTGCAATCTCACAAGCAAATGGCGAAATTGGTCCCTCCGACGTAGATAGGGTTCTTGAGGCGGCCGGTGCTATCTCCAAGCCTACCTCTTCGAATATCATCCATGTTCTCCCGCGAACTTTTACAGTAGACGGAGAAGGTGGAATTAAAGATCCAATCGGAATGACTGGAGTGAGGCTTGAGGTCGAGACCCATATTATTTCTGTGAACGCAGTTTCGGTAAAAAATATACATAGAGTCCTTGAGTCAGAAGCCGGTGTTCAGGTTTCTTCACTTGTTTTTTCCGGATTTGCTTCTTCTCTTGCGACACTTACAGAGACAGAAAAAGAGCTTGGTGTAGTCATGGTGGATATTGGGTCCGGAATTACCAATATCTGTATTTTTGTCGATGGAGCACTGGCTCATTCAAGAGTAATTCCGATCGGCGCACGACATATAACAAATGACTTGGCGATAGGTCTCAGAATTTCACTTGAGTCTGCTGAAAAAATAAAACTTTTCTTATCCGAAAAACTAAGAAAGCCTCGCCATCTGAGGCCGGAAGAGGTCGCAGAAAAGACTGATGAAATCGATCTTTCAGAGTTAAGACTTATAGAAGATCTGAGAAAAGTATCTCAAAAAACATTAGTCGATGGAATTATTAGACCCAGACTCAACGAGCTTTTTACGATGGTTGGGATTGAGCTTAAGAAATCCGGATTTGGGACTCAGACTCCTGCCGGAATTGTCATAACCGGCGGAGGAGCTCTTACGGTGGGAGCTGAAGATGCTGCGAAGCGCATGCTTGCAATGCCTGTCAGAATTGCATACCCCCAAAATATCACCGGTCTTATTGATGATGTGGAGAATCCCTCCTACGCAACTGCTATTGGACTTCTTGCATTCGGACGAAATTTTGCCGGAAGAGACACGAGGGGAGCACTCGACAACCTTATAAATATCGGTTCGCTTGGTCCAATTACACAGGTATCGAATCGTATAAAAAAACTTATCAAACATTTTCTTCCATAGTCTAAAAACGCCTCCTGCCTTGGTTGCAAATGATTTCTAGATGTGCTAGGATTCATGTAATTATCTATGCTCATAAAACCTCAAACTGCTAGTTTTGCTAAAATCCGTGTTCTTGGTGTGGGTGGTGGTGGATGTAATGCAATCAACTCCATGATCAAAACAGGTGAAATTACGGGTGTGGAATTTATAGCAGTAAACACAGACGCACAAGCACTCCTCGGAAATCCAGCCAACACAAAATTACAAATTGGAGAAAATCTTACCCGCGGACTTGGATCGGGCGGCAATCCCGAGATCGGTCGAGCAGCAGCTGAAGAATCCGCAGAAAAAATAAAACAGATGGTTGAGGGAAGTGATATGGTATTTGTCACTGCCGGAATGGGTGGTGGAACCGGAACCGGAGCAGCACCGGTTATCGCAAAAATTGCAAAAGAAGCAGGTGCACTTACAGTAGCAGTAGTTACCAAGCCTTTTCTTTTTGAAGGTACGCGTCGCATGGTGTCTGCAGAGGGTGGGATTGAAGATCTAAAAGGTAATGTCGACACGCTCATTGTTATCCCAAATCAAAGAATTCTTGAAGTTGCTGATAAAAAGTTATCACTTGTCGATGCATTTCGAGTTGCAGATAGCGTTCTGACGCAGGGCGTGCAGGGGATTTCTGACATTATTACAAAATCAGGCTTTGTTAACGTCGACTTCGCGGACGTGAAGGCTATCATGTCTGATGCCGGAACATCTCTTATGGGAATCGGTGTTGGAATTGGTGAAAATAGGGCGCATATGGCCGCTCGTCAAGCAATCTCATCTCCGCTCCTTGAAGTCTCGATGGAAGGTGCTCGCGGCGTTCTCTTTAACATAATGGGAGGAGCAGATCTGACCATGTCTGAAGTCGATGAAGCATCCAAGATCATTAAGGGTGCTGCAGATCCTGACGCAAATATTATCTTTGGTGCGACAATAGATGAAACCATTAAAGATCAAATTAAGATTACTGTTATTGCCACAGGATTTGACGAATCACGAAAGAGGCTTGCTGAAATGGTCCGACAAGACGAATACAATCCTAATCCCCAGAGTAGTGGTATGAATAATTCTTCAACCCCAGAAGATGAGGAGCAAGAGAAAAAAGACGATCAAGATATCTTCGATATCCCCGCATTCTTAAGACAGAGAAACTGAATATCTTTCAGTCTCTAGACTAGAGTGTTGTAAATAAGTAATTAGCCTTACATTCTACCCTTCCAATAGTCTTGAATATACAACCACTCGTTGTGAGTAATCCTTATCCCGTGTGTTCCATGTTCCATCACAGGTAATTAAATTCAGACGTGCCTCATCTGTTTTTTCAAATATCTTCTCCATTGGAATTGTTGCCAAATCATAAGTAACTACATCGAACACTTTAAAGCGATATGTTTTGCCGGATGAGTCATCGATTTCAATAATATCTCCAACAACGATATTTTTAAGATTGTAAAAAACCGACGGTGCGCCCGTTGGAGTATTATAATGACCATCAATTACAGCGCTTCCTTTCTCCCCGGGTCGTGTACCTTCCATATACCACCCTGTATTTGAAATGACTTTAGGTACATCCATTCTTCCAGCATCATCTATCCCAACGTGCTCAATGTGAGCACTAGCGAGGCCAATGCTTGGGATGTGGATTGTTGTAGGGAGCCCGGGGGCAGGGGCGGGTGTCTGTGAAATTGGGGATATTGTATCCGATCTATCCCCATAGATAAGATTTGTGACAGGTTTTGGGAGGTTGAGCTGAAAAGTACGAAATAGTATCGTCGGAAAAATTATACCGATAAGGGCAAGAGCGATAAATAATGTACTTTTTTTCATGGGCTTTTAGCTCAAGAACACGATCTATATGATTTTGAATCGTATAAACCGTGTTCTTATTTAATAGCCTGAATGCCTACAGTCTAAAAGTTAGGAGCCAAATCCAGTTCGTGGTGCTCCTGGTGTTGTCGAATCTGTTGTTGTTGGTGTAGGGCTTGCTGTTGGACTAGGTGCTGTTGTGGGTGAAGGAGATGCTGTTTGTGCATTCACAAAAGTCGTTCCTACAAACAATGACATTACCAAGACCAAAATCCCGAGTGTTAAAGTTCTTACCATGTACATCTCACCTCCCTTCTCATGTTCTGACTATGTTAAGTGAAATTTTTAACCGCAATGTCACATAATTGCTATAGATTGGTAAGAAAATCTAGATGAGTAGCAACACCCCAATGAGAGTGATCAGTGTTCCGATTATTTTCTGGCGCATATTGTCGCGCTCGCCAAGAAAGACAATGCCAGCTGCAACGCTCACGATCATCATTCCTTGATAAATAGCTGTGATAGTAGAGACAGGTCCTTGTTGTAGAGCAAGAAAATAAAAAAACATTGAAATTCCGTTGGCCACGCCCGGGAGAATCTTAATATGAAGATCATGGGAAAGTTCTTTTTTGATTCTTTTTTTACCGCTTTTCATGACGAAAGGTAGAAGCAGAACAGACGCAAAGGACATAATGATCATCAGAACTGCATTTGAGGCAAAAGCGGAGGTTTGTTTCATAACAACCGACAAGATAGCAACAATAACAGAGGAAAGATATGCATATTTTATACCGCTGTCAAAGGTGAGTCTTTTGGGGGACGTGGTTATCGAAAGTCCTACGAAAAGGATTATTATTCCTATGTAATCTCTGGTTCCAAGCCGTTCACCCAGTAAAAAGAACGCAATGATCGGTATCCAGATAAGTCTTGTTCGCTGAATTATTGTCGAAACAGATAAGTTGCTATAAGCGTGCATTTTCATGAATACAAATACCGATGCTACTTCGATGAGGCTTAGAAGTGTAAAAAGAATAACGCTTTTTGTAGTGATTAGAATCATAAAATTTATAGGAATAAACAAAAGACCCATGAGCAGTCGAGTAATTTCCGTAATCCACGCGAAGGCGGTAGGATCACTTTGTTCTTTTCGGAGTATGACACGATTGAATATATTGTAGATGTTTGATGCGAGACCTGCGATCACAGCAAGCACTAGCCAATTTTCAATCATTCTCTTATCGTATCACTTTCCTTGAAGAACGAGTCTTTTTCAGGTACAATTGAGGCTATGTTTAAACCTGTAAATACTCAAATCGGATTTGCCGAAATGGAAGAGAGAACAATTTCATTCTGGAAAGAAAATAAGATATTTGAAAAATCTGTAAGCGCGCGGCCATCCGATAAAACCTGGACATTCCTTGACGGTCCACCCTTTATTACCGGGATGCCTCACTATGGATCGCTCCTTTCATCGATTCCAAAAGATGTTTTTCCGAGATACTGGACCATGAAGGGGTATCAAGTGAGAAGAGTCTGGGGATGGGATTGTCATGGATTACCCGCTGAAAATAAGGTAGAGAACAAATTGGGTCTAACGCGCAAAAAAGATATTGAGGAGAAAGTCGGGGTTAAAAAATTCATAGATGAGTGTAAATTGTACGTATCCGAAGTTTCAAGTGAATGGGAATGGTATGTGGACCATATCGGTCGCTGGGTAGACTTTAAAAACGCGTATCGCACAATGGATAGAGATTATATGGAATCCGTCATGTGGGTTTTTAAGCAAATGTATGACAAGGGTCACATCTACAAAGGTCTTCGTGTCTCACTATATTGCCCTCATTGTTCAACTCCGATTTCAAATTTTGAGGTTGCGATGGATGCTGGTAATTACAAAGAGATTCCGGATGCTGCAACTACATACAAATATCAACTTGAAGGAGATGAAAATACATATGTTCTGGCTTGGTCTACTACTCCTTGGAACAAAATTGTAACTCCGGCACTTGCTATACATCCTAACCTTGATTACGTAAAAGTTGAGCAAAACGGGGAAATGTATATACTCGCTAAGACAACTATAAAAATTCTTGGAGAGGAATCGTCGTTTAGAATTTTGGAAGAATTTAAGGGTAAGGATCTTGTTGGGAAAAAATATATTCCCCATTACGACTATTACAAAGACAAAATTCAACCCGGTGAAAAGGCTTTCGAGCTGATACCGGGTGATTTTGTTACAGCAGAAGAGGGTACCGGTGTTGTGACTATTGCAGTATATGGTGAGGAAGATTTAAAAGTAATGCAAGAACAGAATATTCATATGGAAATGCATGTAGACGATGAGGGGATGATACTGGAACACGTCCCACAATTCGGAGGAATGTTTTATTTGAAGGCAAATAAACTTGTTAACGAAGACCTCGCAGCCCGCGGATTGATATATAAAGACGAAGAGGTTCCGCATAATGTTCCATTGTGTTGGAGATGTGGAACTCGCCTCTTTTATAACCCACAAAACGCGTGGTATGTAAATATTCAGAATTTAAAAGAAAAACTGAAAAAGACTAACGAGTCAGTGAATTGGTTCCCATCACATTTTAAAGAGGGGAGATTCTTAAAGAGTTTGGAGAACGCGCCGGACTGGAATATATCACGGTCTCGTTATTGGGGATCTCCGGTCCCTGTCTGGGAATGTAGGTGTGGCGAACGCTTTGTACCGGGTTCGATAAAAGAACTCGAAGAAGCAACCGGAACAAAAATAAATGAGCTCCACAAGCCGGAGATCGATGAAGTCGAAGTAGTGTGTAAGTCTTGTGGTGAGAAGGTGAGAAGAGTAAGTGAAGTTTTGGATAGCTGGATTGAGGCAGGGAGTGCGTCGTTTGCCGAGAGACATTTCCCGTTCGATTCTACACAAAAATTGGAAGATTTTTTTCCACCTGATTTTATTGCAGAATATACAGGTCAAATTCGCGCGTGGTTTTACGTACTCCACGTAATTGGAGCAGCGCTATACGATTCTCCTGCATTTAAAAACGTTGTTGTTGAAGGAGTTATTCTTGGAACAGATGGACGAAAGATGTCTAAAAATTATGGAAATTATCCCGATCCGAAAGAAATGCTTCAAAAATACGGGGGAGACGCTCTCAGACTTTATCTTATGGGGTCTCCCGTTATGCACGGTGAGGACATAGTGATAAGTGAAGAGCAATATAGAAATCAGGTCCGAGGACTGCTTCTGGTATTGTGGAATGTATATAACTTTTTTATTAGCAATGCAATTGCAGACGGGTGGAAAGCGTCCGAATGCAAAGCTTCCGAAAATGTTCTTGATCGCTGGATAATTTCACGACTAAATGGAAATCTCAAGAATACGACTAAAGCTTATGAGGCATACGATCTACCCGAAGTTGTCGGACAAGCAAATATTTTTATACAGGATTTGTCTCTTTGGTATTTAAGACGAAGCAGGGAGCGCATGGGGCCAAACGTTACTGCTTCGGAAAGTGAAAAAAATGATGCTTATTCTACACTTTGGCATGTCCTGACAACGTACACCAAGGTCTTGGCACCGATTATTCCATTTATTACCGAGGAGATATATCGAAATTTAACCGGTGAGGAGTCTGTTCATCTTACAGATTGGCCCGAAGTAGAATCGGAGTTGGTAAATCGCGAACTGGAAAAGGAAATGGATGCAGCGCGTCAGGCAGTTGAACAGGCACATTCTCTGAGAAAAGAATCATCCATTAAGGTTCGTCAACCTCTTGCAAACGTTACAGTTACGACACCTGTTTTATTCTCGGATGAAGTAAAAAAAGTTATAGCCGATGAATTAAATATTAAAGAAGTTATCGACCAAAAAGGCGAGAAAATGAGTGTCGTCTTGGATACCAATATTACAGATGCATTAAAATCCGAGGGGGAGGCTCGCGAGATTATCCGAAGCATTCAGGCGGAACGAAAAAAAATCGGCACGAAATTAACAGATCTCGTAGATGTTAGGTTGCGTGAATGGCCCGAAGAATTTGAAATAGAAATCAAAAAAAAGGCTTTGGTTCGTACTATTGCAAAGGGTGAATTTGGCGTTACAATCGTGAATGAATAAATTTTTCAGTGGTGTTGATTGGATACTACTTCTTTCAGCCGTTCTTATAGTATTTTTTGGACTTGCGGCGATTTATTCACTTGAACCGGTCTTCTTCAGACAACAATTTTTTTTCTTACTCGCGGGAATCGGCATATTTATCCTCATCTCAAAGCTTTACATTCCGAAAATCAGTGGAATTTGGGCTGGAGTTTATATTGCACTCAATCTTGTTTTGTTTTTAACGCTCATTTTTGGTGTAGAGGTAAAAGGTGCTGTGCGGTGGATAGAAATCTTTAATATACGTGTTCAGACTTCTGAATTTATTAAGATATTCTATATTCTTTTTTTGTCATATTTTCTAACTCGCAACGACAGACATACTCTTGAAAAATTTATCAGCGTTCTACTTTTATCTGCTCCTGTTGGATTTCTTGTATTAAGAGGTCCGGACTTGGGGAATGCTTTAATTGTTGGCCTTCTGACTTTGTTTATGCTTTTTGCATATGGATTTCCAACAAGGTTTTTCGCAGGGTTGCTGGCTCCCGCAATTATTGTCGCTCCCATCGCGTACCATTTTTTACACGACTATCAGCGACTCAGAATTACGAGTTTTTTAAATATGTCTCAAGACCCTTTTGGCTCATCGTATAACGCAATTCAGGCTCTTATTGCGATTGGTAGTGGAGGCTTTATGGGCAAGGGGTTTGGCCAGTCAACACAATCGGTTCTTCATTTTCTTCCGGAGCAGCATACAGATTTTATATTTGCAACGATCCTGGAAAGTCTTGGCTTGGTGGGCGGCATAATTCTTCTTGTGTTGTACAGTTTTATGTTTTTGAGGATCTATAAAATTTCATCCGATACGGATAATGATTTTTCAAGAATGGTTCTGATGGGATCGTTTTTTCTATTACTTACCCACCTCTTCTTTAATATGGGAATGAATATTGGAATTTTACCTATCGTGGGGGTTACATTACCACTTGTTTCGTATGGGGGAAGCTCGCTTCTTACTAATTTTATGATTTTAGGGATTATTTCTAATATATCGAAGCGAAAAAAAACTAAACTACTGGAAATTGCGTAACTTTTTTGTTAGAATACTTGGATATGCAATACGCAGTGATTACATCTGGTGGCAAACAATACAGAGTTTCCCCAGGAACAATTATTGAAGTTGATAGAATAGACCAAAAAGACGGTGTAATTGAATTCGGCGAAGTCCTGTTGCACGTGAATGATGAAGATGTAAAAATCGGTACACCTCACGTAAGTGGTATTTCGGTGACCGGCAAAATTGTTGAGCACTATAAAGGAGAAAAAGTGAGAGTCGCAAGATACAAAGCAAAATCTCGATATCGACAAGTATATGGACACCGATCTGCCCTCACGCGTGTTCTAATTGAAAAAATTCAAAACGGCGTGAAAAGTACCAAATCAGCCACAAAATAAAGCTTGCATTTTTCACGGAGTACTGTAAAATAATAAAACATGGCACACACAAAATCACAAGGAGCAGTTAAAGGTAATCGCGATTCCATTGCTAAAAGGCTTGGGATTAAATTGTATGAAGGGCAAACAACTCAGTCCGGATCTATAATTGTGAGACAAAAGGGTACAAAATTCTACCCTGGAGAAGGAACCGATATGGGTCGTGATTATACTATTTTTGCAGTAAAACCGGGAAAAGTTAATTTCAAAACACTCCGCGGCAAACAGTACGTGGAAGTAATCTAATGGATAACGATAGGATAGTTGAACTCGAATTAACGTTACTTCAACCCAATCCTCTGCAACCTCGAGGACTCATTTCTCCTGAATCTCTAACCGACCTTGTAAATTCAATTCGCGAGCAAGGAATCCTTGAGCCTATTGTTGTTGCAAAGACTCCGGCCGGATTTCAAATTATTGCTGGAGAGCGACGATGGAGAGCATCAAAAATTTTGGGACTTGAAAAAGTTCCGGTTATCGTAAAAGAAACAACGCCTTTGGGGATGCTTGAGATGTCAATCGTTGAAAATATTCAACGTGAAGATCTCAATCCAATAGAGCGGGCGCTAGCCTATAAAAGGCTCATCGAGGAATTTGGTCTCTCTGTAACAGAGGTAGCCAAAAGAGTCGGTAAATCGCTGCCGTATATTTCCAATTCGCTTAGACTCCTTACTCTTCCAGATGCTATTAAAGATGCACTTTCAGCGGGAGTCATCACCGAAGGACACGTTAGACCGCTGATTTCGATAGGAGATCACAAGTTAATGCTCGCAGCTTTTAAAAGAATTTTAGTTGAAGGAATATCTGTTAGAGGAGCAGAAGAAGTTGCGCGTCAAGTAAAATCAGAAATCCAAGAAAAAGAGCCGCATAAGAAAAAGGACAAAATTTACATTCCGGAACAGGAGGAAATGGCGAAAACGCTCCGTGAAAAACAAAATTTCCATAAAGTTGATTTTTTCCAATCCAGGGCTCTTGGTCGAATTACAATTGTTATAAAGGGTAGCGAAGACGAAACGGGGCCAAGGCTAAAAGAAATCTACGACAAACTTATTAGCTAGAACGAATTTATTTTTCTTTAAAAGCTGATTTTATTCACCTATCGAGACGTGTTTGACCAGTCTTATTCTATTCAACGGCCAATACACAAACATTGATTTTCCTATTAATTTGTCACGCGGTACGAGCCCCCAAGCTCTTGAATCAGAGCTGTTGGGTCTATTGTCCCCCACTACAAAATAAGTTTCCGGTTCAACCGTAATTGTTTGATTTGCTGTGTAAGGACCGGCTTCGGTATATACAGTTGGGGCAAGGTATTCGCTTTCATCAAGAACCTTACCATTTAGTACAATTTTTCCATTCTCAACAGCTATTTTATCCCCGGGAATGCCAATTACACGCTTAATAAAATCTTTATCTTGATCTATGGGTGCATTAAACACCACTACATCTCCTCGCTTTATCTCTGAAAGACGGAGAGTTATAAGATTGGTTAGGATATACTCCCCGTTGTGGTAATTAGGGAACATAGACTCTCCGCTGACTTGAAATGGCCGGAATAAAAATGCATAGACAACTACAAAGATTGCGCCTGCTATAGCTATCGTTTCAACGAAATCAACGAAAAACTCGTATATCTTTTTTAAAATTATCATAGACTTCTATTCTGCCTGTTTTAGCTTCGGATGTCAACTTTGGAAAAACCAAATTATTTGTTACAATAGGTTTTACTCAAATTCGGATTCGTGGCTCAGTGGTAGAGCGTTCGCTTCACATGCGAAAGGTCGAAGGTTCAAATCCTTCCGAGTCCACAGAGTACTCCTGCCTCAAATCTATGAAAGTCCTTTTTCTAGTACCGTTTGTATTTCCTTCTGTGGGAGGTGTCCAAACTCATGTATTAAAAATATCAGAGGAATTGGTAAAGCGAGGACATACGATTACGATTATTTCAGAATTACCCCCAAAAATTAAGCATAGCAAAAAACTATTTTATCAGTCAAGTGGATCGAGTGTTAAGCAGGTCCTGATTTCAAAACGTCTTGATAAATCAATCTATTCTTATAATCTCTGGAATGGTAGATGCAGTGTATATGTAGTTGATTTTGGAAAAAAAAGATACATTAAGAAATTCAAAATATGGTATGAGCTATGGAAAATGCGAAAATTGATCACAAGCTCTGATGTGGTTCATTGTCATGATGTATATATTTGGTATTTTCCAATGAGATTCATATATTTTTGGAAAAAAAGCTATGTAACATTTCATGGGTATGAGGGAGTTGTTCCTCCTCAAAAAAATGCAGTACTCATTCGAAAAATTAGTTATGAGCTAGCAAGGCAATCTATACTTGTTGGGAGTTTTATTAAAAGGTGGTACGGAACATCGTCACCGTACATTACATACGGTGGAGTTGAGAGAAAGAAGATATTTAAATATAGACATGTAAAAAAAGAACTGCGTATTTTAATAATCGGAAGACTAGACAGAGACATCGGTGTGCAGACGTATATGAAAGTACTGAACCATCTTGATGAATTGGGTATAAAATACACTTGTACGGTTTTGGGTGATGGACAAATGAGATCATCTATTGAAAAATATGCCACGGTAAAAGGTTTCGTACAGGATATATCATATTTGGCCGATCAGAGCGATATCATTTTTGCATCATCGTACCTGTCAATACTTGAGGGTCTGATAAGGAAGAAATTAGTAGTTGCCGTGTATGAGAATGCGTTAAAAAAGGATTACTTGAGGCCTGTAAGTAGGTATGTTCTTATTGGAAATGACGGTTCATCTCTTGCGTTGGAAATTCAAAAATATCTGAGACACAAAAAGCAATATAAAAATATGATCGAACGGGGATACGAGTGGGCTCAAACTCAATCATGGCAAAAAGTGGCCGATTTATATGAGGAGGTATGGAAAAAATGATTGCTTGTGTTGTCACGGTTTATAATGAAGAAGATACTATTGTTCCACTTCTTGAGGCGTTGGTTGGTCAGATCAAAAGAATCGATGAGATAATAATTGTTGATGCATTTTCAAAGGACGCTACCTATAAATATGTAAAAAATTTTATAGAGGAAAGAAAGAAAAAAAATATTTTTTTATACAGAAAAAAAGGAAATAGATCCAAGGGTCGTAATTATGGAATTAAGATGGCAAAGAGTAAAACAATCCTCGTAACGGACGCTGGGTGTATTCCAGATAAAAACTGGTCAAAGTATTTGAGTAACTGTTTTAGAAAAAATGTCGATGTCGTTTCAGGATTTTACTACTCCGGAGCCAAGACTCCTTTCACAAAATCCCTATCTACATATACATGTGTTATGGAGGACAGGATCGATGTAAAAAATTATCTTCCCTCATCAAGATCTATTGCATTCAAAAAAGAAGCATGGGAAAAAGTGAATGGCTATCCGGAACATTTAGATACCTGTGAAGATTTAGTGTTTGCCAGAGAACTCAGAAAAAAGGGTTTTCGTTTTGTGTTTGAGAAAAAAGCGTTTGTAATATGGCCCCAGCAAAAAAATATTATTTCTGCATTTGTTCAGTTCTATAATTACGCCAGAGGTGATGGTCAGGCCTTATATATTCGGCAGCAGACTCCTTTATTGTATGGGAGATATATAATTGGATTGTTGTTGTTAGGTATGGCATTATATTATAAGAGTTTTTGGCTTTTTATATTTTTAATTGTTGCGTTTATTGGGTATCTGATGTGGGCGATAGCAAAAAATAACAAATATATTAAGTCTAATTTAAAGTATTTCTATCTCCCTCTGTTGCAAGTCGCCTCAGATATTGCAGTATTGAGTGGCATGATCGTTGGGTTTGTAAATCGAAAGTAGGGAGTTATGAAACAGAATATTTCGGATTAATGACTTCAAAATCAGTAATATGGCTCTTTTTATAGTCTTCCGAATAGAATTCCATCTTTATGCTTTTTGTCATCTCTAAGTTCGAATACAGCGGATTTTTATAATCTTTTATGTATGTCTTGTTCAGAAAATTTTCATACATTTCGCGCATGCCTTCAAATAGCGTAATTTTTGCTTCGAAACCGAGAATTTTATTTATTTTTTCAAAAGAAACCCTGTAATTTCTTTTATCCTGTACTGCGTTTTCTTCGATAATTCTGATTCGGTTTTTGCCTGAGATATCCTGGGCGGTTTGGGCAATATTAAGAATGGTGTAGTTCATTTGATCATCACCGACATTGAAAATTTCACGGCTAACTTTTTCAAGAGGTGCCTGAAGGCACAACACAATTGCTTCGGCTACGTCTTTGACATGAATAAGTGGCCTCCATTGCTCCCCATTAAAAACAGTGATGTCTTCTTTGGCGAATGCTTTTGCGGCAAAGAGATTGGCAACAAGATCAAATCGGGGACGTCTTGAATGACCAAAGACTGTCGCAAACCGTAAAACCGTGGGATGGAAAAAGTCAGCTGTTTCACGAAGAATTTCATTTTCCGAATCAATTTTTGATTGAGCATAGAGTGAAAGCGGGTTTGTTACAGAACTCTCATTAACTACCTCATCATTTGCTCCATATACAGAACAACTTGATGCGAAGATAAATCTTGGAATTCCAAACGCCTTGGCAGTGTCTTTTAGAATTCGTGTTGAAGTGATATTCATATGTCTTGTGACTGTTGGATCGAGTGCTGATGCCGGATCTCCAACGATCCCAGCTAAGTGAACAACAGCCTGAGTATTTTGGAGCGCGAGAGTAAGTTGGAAAATATTTGAGATATCTCCTTCAATAATTTCAAGCTTCGGATTTTTCTCAAGATCTTTTAACACATTTCTCCCGTATAGAAATTTATCAAAAACCTTCACAGCATATCCCTTCGATAATAAATTCTCTACAACATAGCTTCCAATATATCCACCGCCACCAACTACAAGAATAGGGGAGTGGGATTGCACAACGGTATTGAGCGGTATATTACCCGATGCGAGAATGTGGAAATTAAGAAAAAGTCGAGGGAGGAAAAGGAGTATTAACGAGAAAACACTGCTTAATAGCAATGGTGCGGAAAACATATCCGCGATGAAACTAATTAATAAAAATGAACCAAAGGTGGAGATTGAGAGGATTTCAAATTTTAGAAACAGATTTGAAATTCTATACCTGGTATAAATCCCAAGGATGAATGAAAGCAGTATTGCAAAAATCGGATAAGCAAATTCAGCCGGATGTGGGACCTGCGGGACAAAAAGAGAGAGAAGCCCGTAAATAAGTGCAAAACAGAATGCTACTACAAACAAATCATATAAAACCCTTGCTTTCACAGGGTCAAAGATTATTCTTTTTATTTTTTGAACCATATATTAGTGAAGCTTTAAGAGCATACTTTAAATACCCCCACATAGTAGCATAATTATATTGAAAATGTGAAGCTGAATTTTTTCGAGCGGTGAGAATATTCGGAATCTCATACGCATTAGCACCCTTTTTTTTCAGGTAATAGAGCTCCTCAAGTATTATCGGGAATGAGTTTTCCTTGAATGTCACATTCCTTAAGAGTTCAAGTCTCACCATTCTGAATCCGTTCGTAACATCTTTTATTCCCATTCTAAATAAATTTCGTGCAAAAATACTTGCAGTGTACGATAATGCCCGCCTTTTTAATGGAATATCCTTCATACTTCCATGTTTGATATACCTTGAAGCCTTTACAAGATCGAAATTTTGCGAGATAACCTTCACAAAATCTTTTATGTACTTTGGATCATTGGTTAAGTCTGAATCCATAAAAAGTCCATATGTGAAACCATTTTGTAAGGCTCCTCGAATTCCTTCCTGAAGTGCCCCGCCGTAACCTTTATTTTTTTTATAACTAATAATTTCAAGGTATTTTTTAAATTTCTTTTTCTCATCCAAAATAATTTTTTCCGTGTTGTCTTTGCTTCCATCATTAACAATTATCAATTTGATAGGAAAATGTATTTCTTTTAGTTCCCCAACCACTTCAGTAATACATTTTCTTGCTCCTTTTTCTTCGTTATACATTGGGATGATAACTGCAAGTGAGTCTTTTTTTTGCTTCATAATATTGATCCACGTGTTAACACTAATGCAACGTCCGGGGGAGTTTTTGATGAATAATTAACAATTCGGTCAATCTCTCCGGCTATTTGTGAGAGTGTTTTAAATACATCCTGTTCTTGTGCAAATTGATGTGCCGGCGCGATATCGAAAGCAATATGTTGAGAAAGATTTACCTCTGCTGTTCCCGCAGCGCGAATTGCATGATAATCGCTTGTGACAAGCGTTATATGTTTTGCGCTTCCAAGGACCGGATCCTCATTTATCGCCTGAAATTGAGTTAATGTATTGAATCGTCCCCCAATTACACAATTTTGCGCAACAGCAAGTTCAACAGGAAACTCGACAACATCAAGTATTTCGAACATATCCTTAAGCTGGTTTCTTGGATTTTCAGGCTCATGAAACTCGCCATTTAGATATAAGAAGAATGGACGATCACCTGAGGCCAGTGATACTAAGTTTTCTCTTGTAGGATGTTCTATTCCCAGTTTTTGTTGCGCGATTTTAAGATATGTGTTTACTCCATGAAGAATTCTCACTTGATTCTCCGGAGAATTCCATGTTATTGGTGTTTTTCCGTCCTCACCATAAATTCCATGTCCGGAGAGAACAACGACACCTTCTGAATTTGGATTTGGAATTTGTTCCACTTTTCTTTGCTCACGTGAAAAAAGAGAAGTAAATTGACCGTCTTTAAGCTCGTTATATAACGCTTGTTCTTTAAACATTTATGCCATCTTCAATAAATGATCTTTTTATAGGAAGATGACTATTTTCCGGAAGATGACCTCGAAGTTTGTTTTCTCTAAGTCTTTTAATGAGGTCTTTTGCTATTCTTTCAGACGCTTTTCCATCACCAAATGCATGTTTCCATGTAGTGCCGGTAATTTTTTGAAGCTTTTTAAGAACAAGTTCTGGTGAGTATTTTTTTGGTTGATCTGGGTCAAATTTAACAGCTCCCCTTACGTCATAGACCTGAGGTCTTTCGGTTGATTTTCTCATTTGAACTGCCGGAATTCCCAAAACGCTTGCTTCTTCAATCAGTGTTCCGGAATCTGTAAATATTCCCTTTGAATGAGTTGCCAAGATCAGAATCTCCTCATATCCCACCGGGTCGACTACGATAAGGTTTGACGGTAATTTCAGTTTTCTCTCCTTGATCACCTTTTGAGTACGGTAGCTTGCCGGAAAATAGACTGGTAATGAGGCATGTTTTACTAAGTTCATAATAGCGTCGAATGAGGTGTCGATGTGTACATTTTCACGTCTATGACACGTCATAAGATAGTAATTTCCATTTTCAATTTTTCTTTTTGAGAAGAAAGATTTTGTAGCTTTTTTTTCGAGCTTCTTTTTTTGCCTATAATAAAATTCGTTCAGGATGTCGACAATTGGATTGCGAGTAACAACGATATTTTTAGGATTTAAACCCTCCGCGATGCCTCGAAGCTTATATTCATCTTCGTATGTATATATAACATCTGCAAGGTGGTCTGTGAGTGTTCTAAATTTTTCCTCCGGCATGCGCCAGTCATAAGAATGCCAACAGCCTTCAATATGGATAATCGGAATATTGAGCATTGCTGGGACGACTGAAGCAATAGTTGTATTCGTATCGCCTAAAAATGCAACTGCATCAGGTCTTATTTTTTCCAGGAGTGGATAGAGTTTGGTGATAAGAGATCCTGCAATTTCCGCATCTGTGTCTCCTTTACACCCAAGTTCGTAGTCGGCTTTTCTCATGCCAAATTCTTTAAAGAATATTCCTTTCAAATTATGTGAATAATGTTGCCCCGACCAAATAAATATCACTTCGATATCCTTTGCTTGTTCGAGGTATCGCATTATGAGAACAGCTCGGATTATGTCCGGGCGTATTCCTAAGATAAAAGCCAATTTTTTCTTTTTCATAATTTATAAAATTCTTTCAGCTCAATTAGTGCTTCATGAATTGAGTTAGTATACCGTGGATTTCTAGCTAAATCAATTATTTCAGAAGTTAAGTATCTTGTAATTGGTAGAGATTTTTCTTCTTTCACTTTCTTTTGTAATCCAAAAACTTCATTCACACTTTTTACAATTTCATATTTAGTAATGGGTCCGATTGGGGCAAAGTGAATAACTTCTGCATCATTTATTTGGGAATCAAATCTAACGCATATAATATCCTCACAAAATCTAGCAAATTGAACGGATGTGCATCCAGACCATAGTTGGTTCGTGAACCCTTTAAGAATTGTGTCTTTAGAATTAATCAGATCATTCAATAAACCTGTTAATCCAATTCCGAGTAGTGACGTACGAATTGTGATGTGGGGTTTTTTATTTACTTCCCCTTGTAATTTTGATACTGCATAAGCATTATTGTAATTGGCAGAGGGGTTGGGGATTTCATTCTCGTTGACGGGTCCAGCATCTTCCGCAAAAACGGCATCAGTAGAGATGTGAATAAGTTTTGTATTTTTTTTAGACAGAAAAAGAGAAAGCTTTTGAGGAAAAGTTGCATTAATTTCTACAAATTCTTTTTCGGACACGTCTTTCAAAACTGCTATGCAATTAATAACATAATTTACTCGGGGAATATTAATAAAATCCTCTTCAAAAGAGTTTACATCGAGGCGGTATATTTTATTGTTATCGAAATTTTTTCGTGCGGCACCAAATACTTGAAGGCTCTTATTTTTTCTTAAGTACTTAAATACGGCATTCCCGACCATTCCGTCACAGCCTAATACCAGTACACTTATAGTCATTATGGAATGATTGTAACACGAGGCAGAGGAACAATAAATTTTCCACCGTTTTTAACAAATTCTTCATTCCTTTTTACCACTTCACTTGCAAAAGGCCAAGCAAAAAGAACGCAATAGTCAGGTCTTTTTTTAGTTGAAAGTATTGTGTTACTGATAATTTGCTGATGTGTACCAGGACAATATGCTTCCCATTTTTGTGGCGCATCGTCTATGACAAAATTAAAATATTTTTTGTCCAGTCCACAGTAATTCATAATTATTGTTCCACGTCCTGATGCTCCATAACCAACGATAGTTGCCTTTTTTTTTAGTTTGTCAAGAATATCTGTTAAATCTTTTTTACTTCTCTTAATAAAGGCATTGTATTTTTTGAATGTTTGTATATCTATCAATTTTTTATCCATTTCGTATCTGGTTAGGTCTTTTATATTCTTTGATATTTTGTTAACTCCAGTCTTTTTATGTTGAACATAGTAAATCATAGATCCCCCTCTCACGTTAGATTTTTGGATATCAAAAACCTCCATATTATATTGAGCGAAAAATTTCTGTAGTGTATGAAGGGAGTAATAAAATTGATGTTCGTGATACATCATGTCGTACTGTTTTTGCAATATTAGATTTCCTAGATAATGTACTTCAAATGCAAGGACGCCTTTTGGTTTGAGCAATTTCTTAATTCCACTTGCGACATCATGCATATTTTCAATATGCGCCATGCTATGAAACGATACAATAAAGTCGGCCTTTCCTTTTTCTTTTATAATTTTTTCAGCGACTTTCTCGCTAAAATAGTCATTGATAATTGGCATCCCCCTTTTTATTAATGGTTTGACTACATTTGTTGCCGGGTCTACTCCTGTTACTGATACACCTTTTGCGATAAAAGCTTTCAAAAGCTCCCCATCGTTGCAGCCAACTTCGACTACGTGCGTTTTAGAGGAATATTTTTTATCTTTTAATAAATCTTCAGAAAAGCCTTGAAAGTAATCGACTAAAGTCTTAATCGATGATGAAAAATAAAAATAGTTTTTAAAAAGCGTATCTGGATTTATTGAAGTATTTACTTGAAGAAGATAGCATTCTCGACAGTAATATAATTGCAGAGGAAAAAGCTTTTCTGTATTAAAAATTTCGCTTTTTGAGTCTTTTGCGATAAAACCTCCTGCCAGGGGTACCACGCCCAAATCAATTACTACCTCGCCATTTGAAGAGAAACAAAACCTACATTTATCAAAGTATTTATACTCTCCTATATTTTTATATTCCATATTATTGTATCCAAATATCTTCGCCCCAATATTTTTCATCAAATCGATAGTCATCCCTCAAAGAATCCTCAAGCAAAAGCGTTGAATAAAAAATAATTTCTGAATTGTCTTCTAGTGACATTATGCCATTTGCGAATTTTGATGGAATATGAAGAATTGAAGGATTTTGTGAATTTAATATATATTCTATTAATTCTACATTTTTTGAAGGCGTTGTTTTGTCAGAAAGTGGGGCTAGTATTATTTTAACTGACCCTTTTATCACATACACATATTTTTCTTCTTTCATATGTCCATGAAATGCTCGGATTATTCCTTTTTCAGGCAAAACGATATGATAAAACCGTTTTACATTAGGAAAAGTAAATTCGTTTGCGTATCGCAAGACACCTCTTCTGTCTGAGTGGGAATGCACATTAATTATTGTTGGTTCAAGCATTGTGATTGATACTATAAATCATGACTGTGGAGAAATCAATGAAGCTATTTGGTTTTGATCGCAATGACTCCCTGTGAGATACCCATATCAATAGTGCTGTGGTCTAGTATTGTAAAATACTTACTAATTAGCTTTTCTAAAGGTTGTAATTTAAATTTACTTGGATGAACATCATCGCGATATGGCTTGCAGTGTCCACCAAAAAATCTGTTGTAAGTGTTCTCAATAATTTTGAGTTTCCAACTATCATAATTGGGGGTAGTCAAAACAAACTTTCCTTCTGGCTTTAGGATTCGATACACTTCTTTTACTGCAGCTTCGGGTTTTATAAAATGCTCGATAACTTCCCTCATTGTAACCGCGTGAAATGAATTGTTTTTGTATGGCATCTTATACAGATCACCATGAATATATTTTTCAGAATAATGCTTCTTGCAAAAGTTAATTGCATCTTCCTCTCCATCGATGCCTTCTATAATATATTTTTTGCGCATTGCAGTGGTAGGCCAAGCATTAATTCCGCATCCGGCGTCTAAAATTTTAGATGCTTTTGGCAAGTCTTTAATGCCAGACCTAATATAATCATCGAGATGTTTATGATGAAGTCCTAGTAGGGAAAAATGTGATCTTTTTTCCTTTTCATGCTTAATGAGGTAATTCAAATAATATTTTTCCTGATCTGAATAAGATTTTTTAATAATAGCATTTTTATTTTTCATAACAAACAATACTATAAAGAATACTTGTCTCTAAATCAAGAAAAAGTTATACTCACCTCAAAATACAATGGTACAAAGACATGATAATAAAAATTCAAAGACCCTATTCCTCCTCAGTATTATTCTTATTGGCGTCGTTATTATTTTCTCATTAATGCTAGATAGTTTTAGTCGTAGATTGCTAGCATCGACTTTATTGCCTATATTATTTCTCTCTCCTTTGTTGATAATTATTAAGACTAAAAAACTTTTTCTGCATCTTATTTATTCGATCTCTTTTCTTTTTTTGCTTGTAGGATTATTAGGAGTTGGCTTAAGGCTCATAAAAAATATATTATTGCAACCTAAAGTTGGAGAAATGAGAGCGATAGGATATGATCATTATTTCAATTATCCTTTGAACTTTGATGCTATTGTTATCTACATCTTTCTTTTATTTCCATTTCTAGTTGTTATTGCTTCATGGTTTTTACTTCGAAAAAAATATGACAATTAAAAGCAACGTTTTTTCTTATTTAATCTTCTTAATAGGTGCAATTCTTATAACATTTGAAAATATTACATACTGTAGTATTTTTTTTGATCTTGGATTTGATGGTCAACACGGCGTGTTGTGGAATTATACATTAGCAAGTGGACTACTTCCTTATAGGGATATCTTTTACCCCTATGGAATTCTTTCATATTATTCTCAGTATAATTTCATCACAAACCTTATTCCCTATTTTCTTTATTTGGCAGTTATTCATTTCTTCTTTTATTTCATAAAAAAAATCTTTCTTAACAAAATAATTGCTATCTTTCTCGGGTGGGCATTTGTTTTGTTCTTGGAGGTATATACGGGTGCGTATCTGGTTAATCGTTATGGTGTGGTATTACTTTTTGGATTATTTTGCATTGATTTTGTCCTTCAGAAAAAGCCATCGTTAAAAGTTTTTGTGTTATTTGGTTTTATTAATGGATTGATGTATGGGTTACTTGGGGATCCGGGAATTTATTCAGGAATATTATTTACTGCAATTACGATATTTTCATCAGCTGTACTTTTAAGAAAAAACTCAATAAAACAAGTATCTATAAATTGCATGAAAAATATAATTGCTTATTCGTTAGGATTTTTAATTGGAGTTCTACCATTTATTTTATATCTAATATTTACCGATTCTGTTAGTGCGTATATCACCTTCTTAAGGGACATATCTTACCTCCTGCCTGCGTGGAAAACTCCCCTAACGCCCTTTCTTAATTCTCCTGACAATATTTTTACTTTCTTTATATTCTATATTTCTTCTCTTTATATATCTATAAAACTTGTCACGAAAAAAAAACTTACTGCAACCGATTCTTATCAAATTGTATTGCTGGTATTTATACTTTTACTCGAACAAAAAAGTCTCATTAAGTCAATTGATAGGCAGATAACCTTTGTATCTTTTTTCCTATCTCTTATTCTTGTGTCTGAGCTACTTACAGAACTGAAAAAAAATGCAATTCTTTGGTACTACAGATATGTATATCTCTTTTTGTTTTTATTTTTCATTCTTGTAATTTATCCATTCGCTAAAAGGCCATTCCTACAAAAACAAGAATTTAATTTTTTTAATGAAAATCTTAATAAAGTCTCAGAGTGTATAGAAGCAAATAAAGAATCTATTACTAAAAGTACCGGAGCATATTCCAATGAGAGATTGCTTTCATTCATTTCATCGCAAAAAAGTTTTTATTCATTCCCTGGAGAGCCCGTGTGGTATGTTCTCGGAGGTGTAATGCCGCCTAAATACGTTGATACATATGTATCTTCATATAAAGACATCGAAGAGTACAGGCTTGAATATCTAAAAAATCAAAAACCCGAATATCTTTTATACAACTTTGCACGCTTTGCATTTATAGACGGAGTGCCAGACTATATGAGGGTTCCTAACGAATTAAAATTTCTTCTCACTCATTATATACCTCTTCACAAAGAAGAAGAGACACTTGTCATGAGACGATCGGGTAATTCGGTTGATTTTTTTCAGAACGAATTGGTTAAAAACGATCCCGTTATTTCCAAGAACTTGCTCAGTGTTTCTCTTGGAAATATTCCTCGTTCCGAAGGAAGCCATAAGTTAGAAAGTGATAGAATTTTTGATTTCACCAATATTCTAAGAAATAATAATTCTATTAAATTCAACTCGCAGGGCAAAATTCTGTTAGTAAAACACAAAAAGACTGAGGAAGAATTTTCAGCAATTACAATGAAGACGAGGGAAGGATTTGAGACAAAAATTGAATATATGAATTGTGATAAAGAAATCTGTGTAATTAATCTTGATAGAGTGCCTTTATTTTATTTACCGAGAGAAATAACATCGATAGAGTTTAATATAAAACAACATAGTGGTTATTCGCTAATTAATAATGACAAGGTTTATAAGTTTTGGTAGTTATTCCATTTATATCCTTTTTAAATTAAGTGAAGGTTTTTCAACTACAAACCAACTAAAAAGGGCAAAAGGAAGAGTAAAGAAAATACTGAGTATAAAGTAAAAAAAATGAGACGTATTCAACCCAAAAAAAGCAAGAGCTTGCATGACAGGGAAAGAATAGATATATGTTCCATAAGAAAGATCAATTTTTCTATCAAATATCGTTTGATTAATCTTCATCGAAGCCAAAACCAAGACATACGGTAACAAAATGGGCAATGCGATGTGAACCAGTCCAAATGTTGCAGTAAT
>CAZBEA010000002.1:32407-44114 GCA_964490835.1 uncultured Gammaproteobacteria bacterium | reverse complement strand
GTTTCGGTGTTGCATTTTAAAAAGATCTGGTCTCTAAAGAAATATTACATAGCAGGAGTTGGGGTTGCGATTTTGCTTGGAGCCCCCCTTGTCATTGATATTTTGACCAACAGCGACGTTTTACTCCGAGCAAAAGGCGTAAGTGTTTTTTCCGAACAAACAAGTCTTCTTGCCAGAAGTTCTGAAAAATTAATTGAAGATCGAAATGCAGGGTATCTACTTGGACTTATTTTTGATAACAGAAGAGTTGAGTTTGTAAAACAGGTTATCGCCGGATATTTATCACATTTTGATCTAAACTGGTTATTCATCTCAGGCGACATAGCCCGACACCATGCTCCCTTCATGGGTCTTTTATATTTATGGCAGGTCCCGATTCTTTTGGTTGGAATTTACACCATCGTCTTCTTAAAAGTTAGAACCTTGATTAAGGTGCTTATCATCGGATATCTTCTTCTGGTCCCTATTCCAGCATCTATTACGAGCGGTGTTCCCCATGCGGTTCGCACAATGAACTTTCTGGGTGTTTTAGATATTGTTTTGGCACTTGGGATGATTCAATCACTTGTATTTCTAAAACAAAAAAAATCATATATAAAATTTCCTATTATCGTAATTTCAAGTTTGGTAATTATTTTTAATTTTATTTATTATCTTAATCAATATTTTGTTCAACAAAATTATTTCAATTCAAGGGACTGGCTCTACGGATATAAAGAAATTGTAAGATTTGTTCATCCGATTCACACTAAATACCAGAATATAATCGTTGCCAATAATCAGCCACTCGATCAATCTCACATGTTTTTCCTTTTTTATACCCAATATCCCCCTGAAAAATACTTAGAAGAAGGTGGAACTGCGAGCGGTGGATTTCGTGAGAAGAGGAACGCTTTCCAAAATTATATATTTAGACCGATTGATTGGAATACTGAAAAGTCGGGAAACCTTATTATTGGCCGGCCAGGGGATATCCCAAAAGATGCAAAAATTCTGAAGACTGTCAACTACCTTGATGGAGACCAAGCGATTATTGTAGCTGAAAAATAATATGCAAAGTCTTCCTACGTTCCTTTTAAAAAATTGGGTTATACTGCTCATTGTTTTTGTGGGTGTTTTTTTTCGGCTTTTCCACATAGGCTCGGTTCCACCAAGTCCGTCAGTTGACGAAGTCTCAACGGGATACAATGCATTTTCAATACTCAAAACCGGTAGAGATGAATACGGAGAAAAATTTCCACTTATCCTACGTTCCTATGATGACTATCAGCCGGCGCTGTATGCGTATTTGGTAATCCCGTTTGTCTGGTTATTGGGACTATCTGTTGAATCGATTCGACTCCCCTCGGTTATCTTGTCGGTAATAACGCTTATTGCAACCTATTTTCTAGCTAGAGAACTCTTTTATAAAAACAAAAATTCGGAATTTATTGCACGGAGTTCTGTTTTGTTTTTAGCAATTTCCCCCTGGCATATATATCTTTCAAGACTTGGTTTTCCTGCAAATCCCGGACTCTCTTTTCTGGTACTGGGAATTCTTTCTTTCCTTAAGAAAAAATATGTAGTCTCGTTACCTTTTTTCGCATTGTCATTCACTTCTTATCATTCTGAGAAAGTAATACTTCCGTTTATTGTTCTGTTTTTGATTCTTTTCCATAGAAAAGAGATTCTGAAATTTAAAAAACAATTTTTGATAGGATGTGTTATCGCTGTGGCTATTGGTGTTCCCTTTTTAAAGGCATCACTTGCTCCGGATGCATTAAGGAGACTTGAGGCGACAAATATTAAAAATTCATATGATTTGAAATTTCTTGAGGAAAAAGAAAAATATGTAATAGCACGCAATAGTAACAATGTAATGGGGAGAATTGTACATAGTGAAAAAATCGTGACCTTGTCGATAGTTATAGACAATTACAGAAAACATTTCTATCCGGAATGGTTATTCACGAATAAATCAAATAGAGCCATGCATAAAATCCCGTCGTTTGGACTTGCGCATATTTTTGAGGCGTTCCTAATCTTTTTTGGCTTATTGAGTCTTTTTAGAATGAAACTAGAATGGAGATCCAAAGGCCTAATCTTAATAGGTATTATCTCAGCCCCCTTTGCGGCATCAATCACATCGGAGGCGCCGCACGCGGTAAGGGCTTACACGTTTCTTCCCTGGTTGCATATTATTTCAGCTCTTGGTTTTGTCTGGCTGGTCGATAAGATTAAATCGCAGAACATCAAAAAATTTTTTATTGGAATTGCAATTCTGGTAATACTCTTGTTTTCTCTGAAGATGTATAAAAATTATTTTGTTATTTTTCCGTCAACCCAGTCTTCATCATTTTATCTTCCACAATACAACGCCATTCAATACGTATTAAATGAGAGAAATAAATATCAAGAAGTAGTGGTTGATGTTAAAGATCACCTGTATCAGTCATACATGTATTATCTATATGTCTCACAATACGATCCTAAAACATACCTTTTCAAGGGTGGAACAACCTCAGGTGGATACGAGCAAGAACACGTGATCGGAAACATAACATTTAGACCTATTGGAAAAGAAGAAGTTTTATCTGATAATAATCTATATATAATAAACAAAAAAAGTTATATAGGAGGTAATGTTATTAAAGAATTTGGCGATTTGAAAGGTAACATAGTAATTGAGGCAATTGTGAAATGAAATTATCCGTAGCTCTGGCAACATACAACGAGGAAGAAAACTTGGCGCGATGCCTTGAGACAGTAAAAAATTTCGCAGACGAAATTGTAATAGTCGATGGAACCTCCACCGACCGAACCGTAGAAATTGCCAAGAAATACAATGCTAGAGTCATTGTTAGGGAAAACCCAAAAATCTTCCATATCAACAAGCAAATCGCAATAGATGAGTGTCGAGGAGATTGGATTCTGCAGCTGGATGCTGATGAACATGTTCCAAGCGAGATGAAAGAGGAGATACGCCAGATTATAGCAGGTGAGAGTATATATAACGGATATTGGATTCCAAGGAAAAATTACTTTTTGGGGAGATTTTTGATGAAAGGGGGACAATATCCGGATTACACAGTTCGTTTTTATAAAAAGGGGAAAGGGAGACTGCCGCAAAAAGATGTTCACGAACAAGCCGAAATCGATGGGGAAGTTGGGTACATGAAGACAGCATTACTGCATTATCCATATAAAAGTTTTGGTTTTTATCTTTCGAAATGGAATAGATATAACAACATTATTGCAATGCAGATGAAAGATGCCAGAAGAAATAAAAATATCATAAAAAAATTTTTTGATGCGCCCGTGTATCTATTCATAAAACCAGTTTATTGGTTTTTTCTCACGTACATAAGACATAAGGGATTTTATGACATGTGGCAAGGGTTTATCTTCTCATTATTTTCATCTCTTCGCTTCCCCGTCTCATATTTAAAATCAGTCGGTATTGTTTCATAATTTTCAATGAAAATCGCAATTGACACTTCACCTCTCGATCCTCGTTCCGGTCATTCGGTGCGAGGTGTGGGTTCGTATCTTCGATCAATTGTAGAAAACGTTGAGAAATATGACAGAAGTAATAGTTATGCATTTATTCCTAACAGAAAATATCCGAAGAATGTGGATCTTATTCATATTCCGTATTTCGACCCATTTAGAATTGAAATTCCGTTCAGAACGATAAGAAAATCAATAATTACCATTCATGATTTGACTCCAGTTCTTTTTCCCGAGTATTTTCCCTCAGGAATCAAAGGATCATCGGTTTGGAAGGTTCAAAAAATGATCTTAAAGCATGCAGCCGGTATAATCACCGATTCGGTTTCCTCAGCCGAAGATATCAATCGAATAATTGGGGTTCATTCAAAAAAAATTTTTCCTGTCCTTCTGACCGGAAGTAAAAATTATTTTCCATTAACAGATCAAAAAAAAGTTAAGGAAGTTATAGGAAAATATGGTCTTCCTGAAAAATTTGCATTGTATGTCGGCGATGTAACTTGGAATAAAAATGTACCATTTATCATTGAATCTTGTATTTCTGCGAATATACCCTTGGTTTTGATCGGGAAGGCACTAACAGATAGAAATTTTGATAGAGCAAATCCTTGGAATAAGGATAGAATCAGAGTTCAAAAGCATTTTGAACTCAATCAGCACTTATTATATCCTCTTGGGTTTGTTGAGGATCAGGATTTGAACATGCTTTATAATGCGGCGCAGGTTTTGCTAATGCCCTCAAAATATGAAGGATTTGGACTTCCTGTCCTCGAAGCAATGCAGGCAGGGTGTCCCGTTATTACGTCAAGGTCCGGAAGTCTTGTGGAGGTTGGGGGAGACGCAGTTGTCTACGTGGACCCTGATGATAAAAATGAAATGATCGGTGCAATCATGAAGATATTTGGTGATTCAAAGAAGAGGAGCGAACTTAGTAAAAAAGGAATAGTACAATCAAAGAAATTTGGATTAGAGAGAATGATACACGAAACTGTTGGTGCATATGAAAAAGTTTATAGTCAACAATAGCATTCTTTTTACAACAATTGCATTCTTCTTATCCGCTAAGGTTTTCATTTTTTTAGCATATCTTTTTTCTATTCAGGTACTTCCGCAAAATTTAGGTTTCGTAGCAGCAAATCGCTATGCAAATTTCGATGGAGTTCATTATATGGCTATTGCAGAAAATGGTTATGAAACGTTCCAGCAGGCTTTTTTCCCACTTTTTCCAATTCTGATTAACTTAGTACATGAATCGACAGGGTTTTCCTTCGTAGACTCAGGCTTGATTGTTACAAATATTTCATTCTTCTGCTTCCTCTATTTTTTACAGAAATTCCTTGTGTCTCGGTATGGAAAAGGAAATACGGCTTGGATCATTGCAGCGTTTCTAAGTCTTCCTATGGCCTTTTTTTTGCAAGCCGTATATACTGAGTCACTTTTTTTACTCTTGTTGATTGTTGCATTGTATTTATTTGAGAAAAAACAAAATTTCTTTGCCTTTCTCGTATGTGGATTTTTAACTGCTGTGCGATTAAATGGAATCTTTTTGCCAATTATATTTTTAGTTGTGCTTGTATTAAAGTCAAAAAAAGATCTTGTAAAAAATTTACCTTTCTATTTTGTATACCTTCTCATAGGGTCCTTTGGACTACTGGGATATATGTACTTTCTGGGGATAAATTATGGTGATCCGGTTCTTTTTGCTCATGTTCAGGAGGCATTCGGAGCCAACAGAACAACCGATGGTCTTATTCCCCTGCCTCAAGTGCTTTTTAGGTACTTAAAAATATTTTTATCGGTAAGTCCCACCACCTTAACCTTCTGGGTGTCTTTAACGGAGTTTGTCATTTTCTCGGTTGCTCTTATAATGAGTTTTTTCTCGCTCAAAAAATCAAGAAATACGGAACTTGCGGTGTTTTCAATTTCTTCACTCCTGCTTCCGACGTTAACCGGAACGTTATCTTCAATACCAAGATACTCGCTGGTTAGTCTTGTTGTCCCTATTGGATTTCAAAATATCATGAAAAAATTATCAATTAAAATTGCAATTTTGATATCAAGCCTGAGTATTCAATTTTTCTTTGCGGCAGCATTTTTCGCCGGTCATTTTGTATCGTAATAATCCTTGGGATTTTGGTTAATTTTGGGTATACTTACCTTCAGTATGGAAACAGCATCGGAAAATCTTCATTCATTATATATGCAGCTTGGCGATCTGAGGCGCGATTTTAGAAATTACAATCTTTATAGGTTCATTTTAAAACGGTTGAAAGGCAGTTCTGTGTTGGATATAGGCTGCGGGGCCGGTCATTTTTTGAATCTTGCCGGGTCGAAAGGCTTTTTAACATCGGGGATTGAAGAAAATCAAGATTTGATAGATCTGAGTAAGAAAATGTATGGAAAAGATTTGGGAATAAAGAAGGGAAGGGTTGAAAGTCTGAATTCGGAAAAAAGAAAATTCGATACAATTGTTATGATTGATGTTCTGGAGCATATTGAGAATGACAGAGGAGCGTTACAATCGATTCACGAAAAGCTTAATCCGGAGGGAAGGGTGGTAATTCTCGTTCCTGCATATCAATTTTTGTATGGGAAGAGGGATAAAAATATTGGTCATTTTAGAAGGTATACAAAAAATGAGCTCACAAAAAAAATGCGAGATGCTGGATTTACGATTATCGAATCACGGTACTGGAATATGTTGGGTGTTGGGCCGTACTTTGTAGCAGAAAAAGTCATGAAGAAAGAATTCATCGTTGGATTTCGTGGTCAAAAAAAGAAAGGAACATTTGGAACCCTATTAAATAAGGCACTTTTTAAGTGGTTTGAGAAGATCGAGAACCCCATTAACCCAGGTTTTGGCCTAAGTGTTATGGTAGTGGCCGAAAAATAAATACAAAAATCCCATGAAAAAACATATAAAAACCGTTGCTGCGCATCCTCTTATTTCAGGCGGAACCCTCGTGTTCTTTTCGGGTTTTGCAAGCAATATATTAAACTATTTATTCAATCTTGCGATGGGAAGAACCCTTTCAAATGAAGAGTATGGGTTGATGTACTCCTTAATTTCAGCAATAGGATTTTTTTCCATTTTTCAATCTACGTTGCAAGGTATATTTATCAAATATAGTGCAAAATACCATGCAAACAATGATATCCAGAATATTAAAAAAATATTTTGGGCTGGACTGAAATTGCAAATACTCCTATCGGGAATTTTATCAATTTCCGTAGTTTTTCTCTCTCCGTTTATAGCTGATTTTCTCCATGTCGATGATTCGTTCCTTATCGTGATTTTGGCAATTTATTTGTTTTTCTCACTTCTCTATACACTGCCAAGCGCTATTCTGCAGGGACAATTAAGGATTTTGTTGTATTCGATAGGTACTATTATGGGACCCTTGATAAAGCTCTCGCTAGGTTTATTTTTTGTTGCTTTAGGGTTTGCAATATATGGAGTCATGGGCGCTTTTGTTGCATCTGCATTGATTCCTTTTGTTTTCTTATTTTTGTCCTTTTTTATAAAATTTGGAAAAAAAATAGAGTCGTTTTCTATTAAAGAGCTAATTGTAGAGGTGAGAAGGTATAGTCTGGGTTATTTTTTGGCTTCTCTTGGGTTTTCATTCTTTTCATTTGCCGATGTTTTGTTAGTGCGTCATTTTTTACCGGATTTGTCAGGAGAATACGCTGCGCTTTCAGTAATGGGAAAAGCAATTTTTTATTTCATCTCGCCGATATATATTGTTTTTTTCCCTCTTATAGCTCAAAAAAAAGAAAAAAAAGAAAAACTGCTTGGAACATTACTGTTGGCTTGTTTTGTGATTGTCATCTCATCGATAGGGATGTCTTTCGTCTATTTTCTATTTCCGGCATTAGTTGTAAATATATTTTTTCCAAATCCGGAATATAAAATACTTACTCACTTCTTGGGTATTTATTCTTTATATATAATGGTTTTTTCTCTTGTTTCATTGTTTCATAATTACTTCCTTTCGGTCGGAAGAATGGGGATTTATAAAATAATCCTTATTGTGTCAGGTGTTCTGGTGGGGGGAATTTGGTTTTATCATCAAACTCTGTATCAGGTTATAGGTGTTCTTTTTGCTTCAACATTCGCATTGCTTGTTTGTTATCTTATTTATTATCTTATTTATGAAAGAGATTAGCCTGCTTTCGATAGTTGTTCCAGCATATAGACAAGAGAATTCAATTGTCAAAAATATTAACTCACTCAGAAAAATTCTAGATCAATTTCCATTCGAATACGAAATGATTGTCGTCGTTGACGGAATGGAGGATAAGACATTTGAAAGAGCACAAAAAGTCAGACAACCAAATATAAAAATTATTAGTTATGAAAAAAATCATGGAAAAGGGTATGCGGTAAGGAAAGGAGCCCTTTTAGCAAGAGGTGATGTTGTCGGTTTTATTGATGCAGGAATGGATATTGATCCGGCAGGGATATCTATGTTGCTGTCTCACATGGTTTGGTATGATGCAGATATTATTGTTGGGTCAAAGCTCCACCCCGTGTCACAAGTTCAATATCCTTTTTGGAGGAAAGTTCTTTCTTGGGGATTTAGAAATGTTATTAAAATTTTGTTTGGTTTTCGAGTAAGGGATACTCAAGTAGGACTAAAGCTCTTTAGAAGCGAAGTTGTAAAAGAAGTTTTTCCTCGGCTTGTGATTAAGCAATTTGCATTTGATGTTGAAGTGTTGGCATTGGCGTACGCTCTTGGTTTTAAAAGAATTTACGAAGCGCCAGTAAAACTCGTTTTTAATGGTAATAGTTCGATAACATCGAAGAGTCTTTGGAGAACAATTTTTTATATGCTACTAGATATTGCAGGTGTTTATTACCGTTTGAAAATAATTCATTATTACAAAAAAAGTAATCGAAAAAACTGGTTGCCCATTGAATAATGAAAATACTTATCCTGAACTGGAGAGATCCCAAACATACCCTTGCTGGCGGTGCAGAAGAAATGCTTTTGCGTCATTCAAGTTTTTGGGTAACAAAAGGAGCAGATGTAACTTGGCTTGCCTCTTCGTTTGAGAATTCAACGAAGACCGATACCATTGAAGGAGTAAAATTTATAAGAATCGGAAATCAATACACGGTCCACTTTCTATTTTTCTGGAGATATATATTTGGGGAATTCAGAGATTATGACTTATATGTGGATTGCTTTCATTTTATTCCATTTTTTACCCCATTTATAGTTCACGGTAAAAAGAAAATTGCCATAATTCATGAGATTGCAGGGAAGATATGGTTAAAAAATATTGCTTTACCACTTGCCATAATAGGGATGGCAATTGAAAAGTTTTCCTTTTTTTTCTATAAAAATGTGCCCTTTTTCACCGTTTCAGAATCTACTAAAAAAGAACTGATCGAGAATTCTATAAAATCTAATCTTATTCATGTGGTACATAATGGGATTGATAGGGTGAATAGTAAAAGTTCGAAAAATAAAATATTTACAATATTATTTTTAGGA
This sequence comes from uncultured Gammaproteobacteria bacterium, assembly GCA_964490835.1. Classification (GTDB taxonomy): domain Bacteria; phylum Patescibacteriota; class Microgenomatia; order Levybacterales; family GWA1-39-11; genus CAZBEA01. Next base: position 35,124 of record CAZBEA010000002.1, on the reverse strand, counting down.
AGAATATCTGAAGATAAGGGAATCAGCGATGCATTGTGGGTATTTAAACAGCTTCTTGAAAAGGGGCATGCAGTTCAAATGTACATATGTGGAAAAGAGGAGCATCATGGACAGTTTAAAGAAAAAATAAGAGCAGTAGGAATTGAGAGTAACAATAAAGTCCATTATTTTGGTTTTGTATCGACAATTAAAAAATTTGAGCTCCTTAAGAAAGCTTCTATACTTATTCATCCGTCATCAAAAGAGGGATGGGGATTATCTGTTATCGAAGCGGGTAGTCAGCACACCCCCACTGTTGGTTATAATGTTTCGGGTTTGGTCGATTCTGTTGATGATGGCAGAACAGGAATTCTTGTAAATAACAAGAAAGAAATATTACGAGAAATAGAGATGTTGATAAAAGATAGGAAAAAATTGAATTTGATTTCTTCTAATGCGTATAAAAAAGCACAAAAATATAACTGGAAAGACAGCTGCACAATAAGTTGGAATTTAGTTAGTAAAATAGTATGAAAGTTTCCGCAATAGTCACAACTAAAAACGAAGAAAGAAATATTGAAAGATGTTTGCGTAGCTTAAAAAGCCAAACTTACAAAGATTTGGAGATCATAGTTGTTGACAATTGGTCATCAGACCGTACAAAAAAGATTGCATTGGGCTACACAAAAAAGGTATATGACAAAGGTCCTGAGAGGAGCGCGCAAAGAAATTTTGGAGCGTCGAAATCGACCGGTAAATGGATTTTTTTCATTGATGCAGACATGGAATTATCGAGAAATGTTGTTTCCGAGTGCGTAGAGGTTATAAAAGGTCAAAATAAAATTGGGGGAGTCATTATTCCTGAGATATCAATTGGTGAAAAATTTTGGGAGCGGGTTAAAGCCTTCGAGCGCTCATTCTATAATTTGCAGGGAGATGTATATACCGATGCGGCACGTTTTATTAACAAAGAGGCATTTAATAAGGTAGGAGGGTTTGACCCCAAAATTACAGGTCCTGAAGACTGGGATCTACCTGAGTCACTCAAAAAAAAGGGATACACCATACAGAGGATTCAGGCACCCATTTTCCATTATGAAAACATACCCAACCTTGCCACTCTTGCGAAGAAAAAATATTATTATGGTTTAAGAGCACATACATACATAGAAAAACAAAAAATATCGGCTGTAAGTCCTAAGACTGTCTATTTTTTGAGACCTGTATTTTATAAAAATTGGAAGAGGATGGTAAGACACCCGCTTTTATCGGTTAGTATGATTGGAATGCTTTCGGTTGAAACCTTTAGCGGTGGAATCGGATATTTAAAAGGAAAGGTGAAAAGGATATAAATATTCTCATTTTAACAGCACATTTTTCTCCCAACATCGGGGGGGTTGAAACGCATCTTGACGATCTTGTTGCAGCTTTGACCAAACGAAACATTTGTGTCAAAGTTTTGACGTACATTCCATTGACAGCGAAAGTAAAGGCAAAGTTATACGAAAACGCTTTTTTTGAAGGGAAATCTGTGAGAATTTTTAGAATCCCTTGGATACATGGTCAGTTTTATAAGTTAATATCAAAGCCTGCCTTAGAGTTTTTGTATCTATCTCCGGGGCTTTTTATTTTTACACCCATATTATTAAGCTTTTCAAATATTACCATTATTCATGCTCATGGTCTTATTGCGGGTTTCATTGGTATATTTTGGGGAAAACTTTTTAGAAAAAAGGTCTTTGTCTCGTTTCATAGTATATATTCTTTTCCTCAAAACGGCTTGTACACGAAATTTGTAAAGCTTTTTCTAAAGAGAGCAGACGGGATATTATGTCTATCAAATCAATCAGTTGAGGAATTTAGAAAACTTGGTCTCGAGAAGAAAAGAATTCACAGGTTTACCTATTGGGTTGATTCCCAACTTTTCAATTCGGGTGACCCAAAGACGGACAATAAAAACTTCACTCTTCTTTTTGTCGGAAGATTAATCGAGGAGAAAGGTATCACTATTCTACTTGATGCTTCTTCAAAATTCGATAAAAAAGTAAGACTCTCAATTATTGGTACAGGGCCATTGGAACAGGAAGTCGAAAAAATATCTCGAAAACAAAAAAATATCAGTTATCTGGGTAAAAAATCACAAAAAGAATTACCCTTTTTCTATTCTCAATCTGACATGTTGATCGTGCCATCGGTGCATGAGGAAGGGTTTGGGCGTGTAATTCTTGAAGCTCTTTGGTGTGGAGTGCCGGTCCTTGGTTCTAGAAGAGGAGCAATTCCCGAAGCAATTGATGAAAGCGTCGGAAAACTCATAGATATTTCTGAGGAAAATATTATAAAATGGGTAAATTATTTCGCGGGTAATTCAAATCACTTGAACCGTTTAAAAAAGAATACAATAGCTTTTGCAAAAAAAAACTATTCTGAAAAAAACGTCGAAGAAATTATCCGAATTTACACAACATGAACACAAAACAAGAAAAAACACTTGAAGCATTACTTGATAATGTTGCAGACATGGCTCTGAAAAGAAGAGCAAGGAAATTAATTCAAGGACTTAATCCAAACCCCGGTGAAAAAATAATAGATGTTGGTTGTGGTGACGCATTTTTTCTCCATTTACTTTCAAATCTTAAAATTAATCTGAAATTATATGGAACGGATATTGATTCAAGGGCGTTATTTTCGGCGAGAAAAAATTTAAAAGGTAAAAATATTATTTTTAAAGAGGCAGATTT
>CAZBEA010000002.1:0-32307 GCA_964490835.1 uncultured Gammaproteobacteria bacterium | reverse complement strand
TATTCTCCTGATCAAATTAAAAAAGTTGCAGAAAAAGCTGGGTTCGAAGTAATTATATCCGAGCCCATAACCTGGTGGTCATTACCGTTTAACCACCATCTAATAAATCTTGCAGCACGAATATTATATCGTGAAGGTACTGCTCCACAGGTAGTTGCAGCATTGAGTAAATATGAGACCCCCAAGCAAAAACCAACATATGCAAGGATTCTTTTTGGAGTTCTTAACGGAAATGATCTTGTGAATGAAATAATCCGCACAAAGAGTATCGGGCAGGGGGTTTATCTTCTGGCTCGTAAAAAATAAGCTACCATGATCCATTTTATTATTGGAACCGAAGCGGAATTAATAAAAACGTTTCCGATAATGCTCGCACTCCATAAAAAAAAGATAAAATACCGCCTCATTTCCACAGGACAGCACCCGATCTCAAAAAGTAAACTTTTTGAGATATTTAATTTGAAAAGACCCGATATCGTTTTGTACGATGGCAAACCATTTACGACATATATCAAAATGATTTTATGGGCCATTCAGATATTAGCTCACTCGCAGGGATATATACATTCTGTATTTCGAAAAGACAGGAAAGGGATTGTTCTTGTACAGGGCGATACGGTTTCAACAGCACTTGGAGCAATCTTGGCAAAAAGAGCCGGATTGAGATTAGCTCATGTCGAAGCGGGAATGTGGTCCGGAAATCTTATGAACCCGTTTCCTGAAGAAATTGATAGAAGAATTGTTTCTTTTTTTGCTGACATTAACTTCTGTCCAGCAGATTTAGGTTTTAATAATCTAACAAAATATAAGAATAAAATAGTTATTCACACAATGCAAAATACTCAGCTCGACGCTTTCAGATTGATAAGAGGAGGGTTTCAAAAAGTTACAACGCAAGAATTTCCTAGAAAATATTTTATTTTCATACTGCACCGAACGGAAAATTTATCCAATCAGATACTTGTTGAAAAGTTAATTAAGGTGATTTCAGATAAATCAAAAACGATCCCATGTGTTTTTATAGCGCATCATACCAGTAGACACACGCTTGAACGATACGGATTATTAGAGAAAATAGAAAAAAACAACAATATCATCCTTATGCCTCGACTTGGATACCCTGAATTTATGAAAACTTTACATAATGCTCAATTCTTAGTTACTGACGGTGGGGGCAATCAGATGGAAGGGGCATATTTGGGAATACCTACTCTGATTTTGAGGAAGTTAACCGAATCTCCGGAAGGAATTGGAAAAAATGTTGTTCTATCTAAGTTAGATTTCGGAGTCATTAAGAACTTTTTCAACAATTATCAGTCCTATCGTACCCAAGAAAATATTCCCACCATATCTCCATCGGAAATTATTACGAAGGTTTTAGTAGAGCAAATTAAAAAGTGAAGAATGTACTGAAAATTTTAATTAAGAAACAGGATATACAAATTGTTCTCTTGATAATACTTTTCACATTGGTAATTATTTCCATATGGTTTTATGACGGCGTAATCATAGCGGGTGGTGAAGAAGGTTTCTCAATATTTAATAACCGTCCGATTATGCCCTTGAATGGGTATTGGGAAGAAATAGGAACGGGATTTGCAAACCCCACTAATCTCGGAAGAATCCCAATATCTTATATCGTAGCAATTCTTAGCAGTTTGGGAATGGAAATGTGGCTCATTCAAGCTATATTTTTTTTCACACTTATATTAGTCGGAATTATTTCATTCTATTTTATGCTCATTGAATTGTTTGCCAATGTGTTAAAAAAAAATAAATACATATTTTTAATTGGATCGTTTTTTTATTTTCTAAATCTCTATTCACTGTCACAAATCTGGGCACGATTCCTTTATTCACATATGACTGCGTGGGCACTATTGCCCCTGTTCCTGCTTTTGTTGATTCGATTTGTAAAAAGAAGAAGTGCTGTTGATCTTTTGTACTTTATAGCAAGCTCCTCTTTCCTCTCACTCGCATTTATGCAGCCTGCTTTTGTGCTAACAATATGGTTTCCTGCGGTATTATGGACTGTCGTATATTATATTCAAAATAAGAAGAAAAGAAGAAAAATTATATATGGATTTCTCACAACATTATTAGCTTGGGTAATAACTAATATATGGTGGATATATCCTTATATTATACTTTCTAAATCCGCCTTTTTAGATCGGCTTACAACACAAAGCAGTATTGACAGTCTTAGGGGTGTGAGTCAATATTTTCCTTCGGAACAAATTTTTTTACTAAAACAAAGCTTTGGTTTTGGTGAATTGAGCCCGTGGTATGACTTTTACTCTCATAATATCATCATCTTAATAAGTGTTGTGATCTTTCTAATTGTTTGTTTTGGGATAGCTCATGCTAGGGAAAAAAATAAATATTTTTTCCTCGTCTTGTTGTTTGCGGGATGGTTTGTTTCAAAAGGAACAAATCCTCCTTTTGGTGAGGAATTTTATAGTTTTTTATTTGATAAAATACCGCAATTTGGAATATTAAGAAACTCGTACGAAAAATTCGGGTTGGTATTTGTATTAGCATATACAATTTTTTTTGTAATAGGTATTCAAAGAATTTCAAAGAGAATCACTATTCTCGTATTACTTCCTCTCACATTTTCTCTTCTTGTGATTTTAAATATCCCACTTGTTTCAGGACAAGTTTTTGAGATGAATAAAGTTAAAATTCCACAATATTATCAAAATACTAACGCGTTTTTAACTAACGAAAAGAATGATAAAAGAATTCTTTTATTACCTCTGCTACCCGGTGATGGAATTGATTATAAATGGGGTTACCAAGGCGTTGAGGCAAGTGAATATTTTTTTGACAAACCCTCAATATCTAAAATGTTACGCCAACCATATTTTGATTCTATCTATCAGAATTTGATTGAGAAATATTTGAGAAATGAAACTATATATAAGGAATTAGATGAATTGCACGTTGGATATTTGCTTTTAAATGACGATGTTTTGGGTGAGAGAAGAGGCGCAAGCTCATCGGCACAAGTGGAAGCATACCTAAAAAATTTCGATAAAATTAAGAAAATATCAGAGATGAATTCGCTTACGCTTTATAAATATTCAGGAGATAGTCTGTTTATAGGAGTAACAGGCTCTATGGCGCCGAGTATTAATTACAAAAAGATAGATCACGAAGAGTATCTGGTTTTTGTAAAAGATTCTAAATCACCGTTCACCTTGTATCAGAAGAGTTCGTTCAATCCCTTATGGAAAGCTACAATCGATGGAGAGGAGATCAAAGATCACTTTGTGATTTTTGATTATGCCAATGCTTGGAAGATCGATAGGTTGGGTGATTTTCAAATTGAAATAAAATACAAGGTATGGCCTTGGGATTAGTCTTGGAGTCTAACAATTGCAGAAGCAACTCTGCGAATATCAGCTTTTGTTATGAATGGATGAATTGGGAGTGAGAGCGCCTCTTTTGATACTCTTTCAGTAAATGGAAGTTGAGCGGAAACCATTGTTTTATAAACTTTTTGCCTATGGATAGGGATTGGATAATAAATTCCCGTGCCAATCCCTCGTTTTTCCAACTCTAATGCCAGTCTGTCTCGTGTTATTCCAAAATCTTTTGTCACACGAATCGTGTACTGGTGAAATACGTGGGCAAATTTGTCCGGAACGTGCGGAAGAATAATGCCTTTCGTATTTTTTAGCAACTTTTCGTACATTCGAGCATTTTCCTTCCTTTTTTTATTAAATTGATCAAGTCGCTTTAATTGCTCAATTCCTATGGCTGCTGCAATATTTGTCATTCTGAAGTTATAACCGAGAACTTCATGATGGTACCTTTTCTCCATTCCTTGATTTCTCAAAAGTCGTAATTTTCTTGCCAAATTTTTATTACTGGTTGTAATGATCCCCCCCTCACCGGTAGTCATATTCTTGGTTGGATAAAAAGAAAAACACCCAAGTTCCCCCCAAGTTCCAACCTTTTTATTCCCGACTGCTGCCCCGTGTGCCTGGCATGCATCCTCAATAACCTTGAGGTGATATTTTTTTGCAATGTTATTTATCTGTGTTATGTCTGCAGCGAGTCCATACAAGTGCACCGGAATAATTGCTTTAGTTTTGTTTGTTATTTTTTTCTCTATTAGTTTGGGATCGATATTAAAAGTTTGGGGATCAATGTCTACAAATACTGGCTTGGCCCCGACGTACAGAATTGCATTTGCCGATGCGACGAAGCTAAACGACGTTGTTATCACCTCATCTCCACTTTTAATGCCGAGCGCAAGGAGCGAAAGGTGTAGCGCTGTAGTTCCGTTTGAAGTGGTTATGGCGTATTTGGTGTCAATATATTGGGCAAATTTTTTCTCGAATTCTTCAACCGTTTTTCCCTGGGCGAGTTGCTTTGACTTCAATACATTTATAACCGCTGAGATTTCTTTTTTCCCTATATCGGGTTGGGCGATTGATATGTTCATTGTTTTTTTTGAGCTGTGATTATCATGGTCCACCCAAGATATTTCGTGATACTGTTCTTTCTACCATATTTTTCGATAAGTGTCAGTATTTTAATTATTTTCCGAGAATTAGTTTTAAGGAAGAGTTGATCAAAGGGATATGGAACTAGAATATTGGAAAACTCCAATCTTTTTACTTCTAGATATTTTCCCACCAACTCGACAAATTCATGCGGTGTAAATTCATGGACATGTTCATTAAACGTGAATTTTTTTATTTTCCGTTTTATATTGTATGCAATATTCATAGGTGAATATCTAGAAGGGGTGGAGATAATCAACTGTCCATCGGGTTTGAGAACTCTTTTAATTTCCTTGAGAGATTTTTCGTAATTTGGTATATGCTCGATGACTTCTGTAAAGAGAACCTTATCAAATGAGTTGCTATTAAATAATAATTTTGTTGCATCCGCTACTAAATAATTTGCCTTTCCGCTTTTGCCGACAAATTTTTTTGTCTGCTTAACATAATTCTCCGAGATGTCTGTGGTAGTGAGAATTGCCTGTCTTGAGACAATTTTTTTAGAATAGAAACCAGATCCACAACCAAGTTCTAATATCGATTCTCCTCTTTTAGGATCTAGGGCTCCGAATACTGATTCGAACCTTGAATGAAAAAAGAACCTTTTATATGCGCTGGGGTTTTTATATGTTAAGGCAATCTCATCTATTTCAAGAGCTTTATCATTGTAGTATTTTTTTAAATCAATTTCTAAGTCGTGCATGATAATGTATCTCCCAATTCTTTTAAAGATTTAAAATCTGATCCCAGAATGTAGGTATCGATGTGAGCTTTTTCTCCAAATAACTTATCTATCTCTGAATTTCCAATGATCAAGCAATTATTCGGTTCTAGTTTGTGATCTTTAATAATCATCTTAGCCAGGTTTTTATCCGGCTTGTGATACGATGAATTTCTGGAGTATATACGTTCCGGTCGCTCGAGTTTGTATTTTATAAATGCTTTTTTAATGACATTCTCACCATTACTAGAAATAATAATTGTACGAATTCTTTTTCTATGAATAATTTTTAACAAATAACTTGCATATGGAATAACAGTTGATTTTTTCAATCCTTCGATCTCAAACTTCTCAAAGATGTTATTCACGTCATTTTGAATGTCATATTCACGAGTTTCAGATAGTTTAGAAGCCTGTGAAATAGAAAATTTTATTGATGGTAATAATGGAGTGAAATCTTTATTTATTCCATATCGGAGAAAGTATTTATTGAGTTCATTTTTCAATTTTTCCCAGTCAAGGGAAAGATTAACAAGTGTGCCGTCAAAATCTAACAAAATTGCATCTATGGGTTTATTGATTTCCATTTCTCTCCTTTTACCAATTTGTATCCCATATCGATCATGCGAACCCAGTACCAGTCTGATGGAATACTGTTGTATTGTGATAGGTCAGGAAGCTTCTTGCCGAATGCCATTAGAATATAATAGTATGGCATATTAACGCCTGCAACTGAGAAAAAATTACTGGTTGTAAAGAATCTTCCTGCGTTTATTTCAGTCACGCATGGAACACCTTCAGAGTTTTCTTTCAGGTCAACACAGAAAACGCCAGTTGCATTTTTATCTACCTGAAGTATCGTTTTTGTGGCTATTTCATTTACATCATCTCTGTGAACTGTTCGAGCAATTGAAGGGGATGATGTTTGACCGCTTACTGTTAAATTCCCGAAAATATATTCTACACGCTCTCTTGCTTGAGAAGTAATGAGTTTTCCATTCAGCCATAGACTTTGAAATGCAAATTCCCTACCAGGTAAGAACTCTGATACCATAAAATTCCCGTATCCCATTTTTTTAACGTCTCTCCAGTATTCAATCCAAAACTTTGCCTGTTTGAAGTTTAGAACCGGGAGACTCGCTTTGGATCCGGCCCCATGGATTGCTCTTACCCAGATTTTCTTATGTTTTTTTAATAAACGTTGAATACTTTTTTTCAAATCATCCTCAGAATTAATGATATATGATTCGCCAGCAGGAATACCTGCATTCATAAGTATTTGTGCGAGCTTCATTTTGTCTTGGCATGCTTTTATTGTTGAGTGCGGTGGAAGGAATAGTCTTGTATGAATTTTATTTCGATTTTTAGAAAGGAAAAAAACTTCCGGGTCAGGCTGTGGGTGTACTAGGTCGATTTTTTCTTTTACGACGATAGAATTTAACACAGCTATATATGAGGGATCTGTTACTCTTGGGACGATATATCGCTTGTTCAAATCTGATAATTCTAAATGGTGCGGTTGAATGTCACAGCCGACAATATAAAATTTTTCTGATGAAATTCGGAGAGAGTATATAAAGTTTGACGCAGCTGAGCCGCCTGCGCCGGTTACTAAAATTCTTTTCATTTCACGTTTTCTTGAAGCGCAATTTTTAAAGCCTCAACTGCATATGTGGAATCTGTTTTTAATTTCTTATGAACTGCATCTGTAAAATACTGTAATTCTTCTTTCAGCGGTTCTTTTCTTGCAACCGATATATTAATTCTATCCGGTTCTGAAAATTTCAAAATATAATCGGAATAATCCTTTGAAGAATTTTTGAATTTACTGTAATTACTTTTATAAAATTCAATTCTTTGAGAAATATAATCCATTTCAAGATAACCTTCCGTCCCCGTGATATTGAGCTTCCTTATTTTTACCGGACTTATCCAGTTTGCTTGAATATACGCAGATGCTTTTTTATATCTTAGAAAAAACTCAACAGAGTCCTCGCGTCTTTTAATATGATGTTTTTGTTTGTTTACGGATATATGACTTGGATATTCGCCAAGCAGGTAATTGACAATATCAATATCATGAATGGCCAAATCGACTGCGATATTAACATCCTGTATCTGTGGAGGAAATCCTCCTACGCGCCTGGTAATTATTGATGTTACTTTCCCCAGTTCTCCCTTGTCAATCATTTCTTTGAGTTTTATTACTGCCGGATTGAATCTCTCAACGTGACCGACCAGGAAAACAAGGTTTTTCTTTTTTGCAACTTTCAAGAGCTTTTTAGCATCACCCACGGTATTTGTAATTGGCTTTTCTACAAATGTATGAATCCCTTTTTGTAAAAAAAATGATGCAACCTCAGAATGATACATTGTCGGAACGCAAATCGACACCGCTTCAATACTCTCTTTTTTTAATAAATCTTTATAACTCTTATAGTACTTGCAATTGAATTTTTTGGCTAATGCAGTTCCTGTTGTTGTATTGAGATCAGCTATTGCAAGTACTGTTACACCTGGTATCTGAGAAAAAAGTCGCAAGTGGTTTTTCCCCATATTTCCAACACCAATAATTGCTATTTTCATGATAAAAATTACTTACCGTATCATACTTAATGTATTTATAAATAGCAATGTTCTCGGTAATAAAATTATCCTGTTTTTATCCAAAAAAAGTGGAATATAATATGAATAATATAATGCCAAATAACAAACATATTCTTATAGTTGCCCTTTCCCCTGTCGGAACGGGTTTGTCGGGTGGGGATAGAATCTTCATTGAATTCGCAAGGAATTTATCAAAGAGCAGAAAAGTGACAATAGTTACATGGAAGGACGGAATCGAGATGTGCAGAAGGAATGGATTGGGTGATGAAGAGGTGAATTTTGTGTCTGTTAATATACCAAGTTTTCTAAGAAATAATTTTCTAATATGCTATGGTGCGAGAATTATTTTAGGAATTGGATGGTCGCTTTTTACCAACATCCATAGAAATTATCAAATTGTTTTTTCAGCCTCCGAATTCTTGATGGATGTGTATCCTGCCATTATTCTTAAAATGAAATCAAAATCAACAAAACTCATTTGCACCTGGTTCCAGACAGCCCCTAACCCATTTAAAGGATATACGGAAGGAAAGAGAGAAAAAAAATACCGATTTAATGCGCTCTTATACTGGTCATCTCAGAAATTAACCAAGCCGTTCATTGGTCATTTCGCCGATTACGTGTTGGTAAATAACGAAGACGAGAAGAGAAGATTTCCGATTCTTGATAAAAGAAAAAAATTGTTTGTAGTTTTGGGTGGAGTGGATGTTGAAAGGATTGATAAATGGCAAGAGCAACACAAATTAAGTAAAAAAATATATGACGGAGTTTTTCAGGGCCGTTTTCATGCTCAGAAGGGTGTAGAAGAATTAATTGAGATATGGAAGAAAGTTGTTGATGTAATGCCAGGAGCCAGACTTGCTATGATTGGAGATGGACCATTGATGAAATATGTTATAGAAAAAATTAAAAAATACAAGCTTTCAAAAAATGTAGAACTCCTCGGGTACGTTTTTGACGGTGATAAAAAGTATTCGGTATTTCAGTCAAGTAAAATTGTTCTGCATCCCGCATTTTATGATTCTGGTGGAATGGCCGCAGCGGAGGCCATGGTCTTTGGTAATCCTGTAATAGGGTTTGATCTTATTTCATACAAATCGTATTATCCAAGAGGTATGATAACAGTAGAAATTGGAAATCTTGATGCTTTTGCGGAAAAAACATTGGAATTGCTCAAAAATGAACAAAAAAGAGTAAAAATTGGAATAGAAGCGCAAAAACTCGTAAGAGAAAAGCTTTCATGGTCTAAAAAAACTCAGGAAATCTTTGGACAAATATGAGAAAAGTTAGTGTAATTATCCCAACATACAATAGTTATCACACGTTGAAAGATGCAATCAAATCTCTTAAGTCTCAGACCCTACAGCCACTTGAAATTATTATCATCGATAACGCGTCTTCGGATGGTACCACCGAGAAAATCAAAAAAGATTTTCCTTCAATAAAGCTTGTAACTATGAAAAAAAATACAGGTGTAACCGGGGGTAGGAATGAAGGGGTAAAATATCTCTCTCCAAAAGCAGATGTAGTAATGTTCTTTGATCATGACATGGTTGCAAATAAAAATATGATAAAAGAATTGGTATCTGTGCTCGATAGTCAGTCGGATATTGGAATAGTAACCCCCAAAATTTTTTATTGGGATAAAAAAAATATTATTTGGGCAGCAGGAACCGATGTGAACCTCATAACGGGTCAGACGCTTTTCCGCGGGGGTGAAGATATCGGACAATACGAAAAAATTGAAGAGGTTGCCGTGGCGCCTGCGGTTTTATTGGTAGACCGAAAACTGATTGATAAAAAATTGAAATTCGACGATATTTATTTTGCAACATATGAAGATACAGATTATTGCTTTAAGGCAAAAAAAATGGGATTTCTAACGTATTACACGCCTCGAGCATATGCCTACCACAAAATTCCATATGATCACAACGACGCAAATATAAGACTTCTTAGTAGGACATATTTTGTAGCACGCAATAGGGTTATTTTTATGAAGCGCTTTGGGAAAAGTTTTTTCATATTTCTATTACTTACTCCTGCGTACTTTATCTACTATTCCGTGCTTTCGTTAAAATACTCGAAAGTTAGACCTATTTTTGAGTACGTAAGAGGTCTTATAGATGGTTTTGGATATCTTTTAAGATGATTTCATTTTTTGAAGTCGGAATGATTGCAAAGCTATTCTTTTTATGATTATAATCACTGTGTAAATTCGGCTCACAATGATCAGACTAATAAAATCCACGTTTCACAATGAAAAAGATACAAAAAAGAAACTTATCTCCTTCATTAAATCTGCAGAGCAATTGAGCTTTGGCCCAGAGTGTGAAAAATTTGAAAAAAAATTTGCTAAATGGCAAAACAGAAAATATTGCGTTTTTGTCAACAGTGGTAGTTCTGCTAATCTTGCCATAATCCAGGCGTTATTGAATTTAGGTAAATTAAAAAAAGGTGATTATGTTGGTTTTTCTGCGTTAACGTGGTCTACGAATGTTATGCCGCTGATCCAGTTAGGGCTAAATGCAGTTCCTGTTGATGTCGAACTGAATACATTAAATGTTTCTTCGGCAAAGCTTAAAAGAGTTCTAAAAAAGTATCCTCTGAAAATGCTTTTTATTACCAACTTGCTTGGGTTTTGTGATGATATAGAGGTAATTTCGAAAATTTGTAAAGAGAAAAAAATTGTTCTTGCTGAGGATAATTGTGAGTCACTAGGAACCAGATATAAAGGTAATTTGTTGGGAAATTTTGGTCTGGCAAGCTCATTTTCATTTTATGTCGGACACCATATGTCTACCATTGAGGGTGGAGCTGTGTGTACCGACAGTGAGGTTATGGCAACAATGCTGGGTCTTGTGAGGGCTCATGGGTGGGATCGGAACCTGAATGAACAAAGACAAAATAAAATTAGACAAAAACATAAAATAAATTCTCTTTTTTACTCCCGATACACATTTTACGATCTAGGTTTTAATATGAGACCTACCGAGATTAACGGTTTTATCGGAAACACTCAAATTGGATATCTAAATGAGATTATTCAGAAAAGAAACGAGAATTTTCTTATGATTGCGCCGTTGATATATTCCAATACTTCAAAGTATTATCCGATTGATTATTCGCATATTGATTTTGTTTCTAATTTTGCATTCCCAGTTATATGTAAGTCTAAAAAAATTCGCGATGAACTTGTCGAACGATGCAATGGGAGAGTTGAAATAAGGCCAATCGTGGGTGGAGATATCACGCAGCAACCATTCTTCACTAAATATATGAAGGATTTGGGGGTGGGGAATGAGAATGCTGAGCTGGCCCATACACAGGGGCTTTATTTTGGTAATAATCAAGAATTGAAAAAAAAGGAAATAGCTGAATTAATAAGCATATTTAAGTGAAAGGGTCGTTGATAGTTTGCTTCTGATGAAAAAGAATAATCCCCCAAAGAGAGAAAAATCCCTAATGTTTTCAAAGTTAGAAATTGTAACACTTGCATTTTTAATCACTCTGTTGGCCATTTTTAGTTTTTGGAGAGTGATTCACTTTGGTTTTTGGCGAGATGACTGGGGTTTTTTGTGGGCTGTGCTGTATGAGCCCAATCTGCCATTGGCATGGAATCTCCATCCTGGAACAAAATACGAAGACTTATTGCTGGTGAAATTTTTCGGATTGAATACGTATTTGTGGCAGGGATTTGGAATTTTCCTCAGGATAATTGCGTCGTTAGCGGTTGCGGCAATGGTTTGGTCAATGGCCAAATCGAAAAAAGCTGCAGTTATCACCGGGCTCATAATGGCTGCAAGTTATGCGGGTTTGGAAACCGTCAGCTGGAGAAGCGTGCATATTATTTCTGTTGACATCATTCTTATTTGTCTGGGTTTCTTTTTCTTTTTCAAAAGAGAACAAAAAAGAAACATGTTTTTCGCATTAACGTTCTTTTCGTTGGCAGGTCTTGCCGATCCTGCACGGTGCCTACCGGTTCTTGGATTGGTGAGTATCTGGGAGGCAGTTCGCTGGTGGATAGATGGGAGAAGGATTAGAAAAATTCCCTCCTACGGCGCATTTATTGTACTTTTGATGGGTAGTATTGTTTTTGTTCAAGTATTCAACCCTGCTCCTCTTAATTCATCGGATACTATAACCCTTGCAACAAGAGCGCTAGGTGAGCCAAATCTTATAAAAAATTTCCTAGGTACGATAGGAAATATGCTGCTTGGGTGGATGAAAGATATTCCTGAAACCGGAGGTCTTTCTTATTATATTACTCAAAATGCAAAATTTGCATTTGCTTTCCTTATCTCAATCGCAGGTGTCGGTATATACATGGTTTTATTTCATAAATCACGTAACGGGATGATTCTACTTTTTTTGAATGCTTGGATAGCACTCTTTTATCTCCCTAACTGGATTTTTGAAAAAACGTTAGTAATCGGTGGTACTCATAGATACATTGGACTTTCAGCAGTTGGATATTATGTACTATTGGGAATATTGATTAGTTTTATTCGTAATAAGAAAGTCACTGCATTGCTTGTTATTATTATTCTCATTCTCAATATTCGCGCTTCAAACATTGTTCTTAAAAATGAATCAACATACAGAGACAAAAAAATCAGTGATACATTATGGAATAAAATTTATAGCGATGTTCCGATTGGGGAAACAGAAAGTATTTTTATGTATTTAGGTACCGATGGAATACGTGGATTTCTCCTCGATTGGTCAGGAGGTATGCCATTTGCTTTAGAGAGAAAAATTTCCGACGGTTATCAAATTCCAATATCTACGGCTGACCAGAATTTGATATTAAAACTTTTGTGTGAAGATGATCCGAAAAGGCCCTCATTAACGCAATGGATTGTACAAAAGGATAGAATTAAAATATCGCATGTCCATGCTTGGGAAGTTAATAACGGAGAGATTACAAATGTATCCCAAAGAGAGCGGGCCAAGTTGCTAGAAGTTGCAAAAAAATCCAACTGTACACCGATTCAATAATAGCTTTTCTCACTTGCAATTAGTCTTGGATCGAATCTATAATGTGTGATATGAAAATCGGAAAAGATGAGGTGGCTGTAGTTATTCCAACTTATAACGAAAGAGAAAATATTACAAAAACTATCGAATTAATAAAAAAAACAGTTCCCGGAATTTTAATATACATTGTTGATGATAATTCACCAGATAATACTCAAGAAGTTGTTCGAAAGATTACAAGCAAAAAGAATAATAACGTTTTTTTAATTGTGAGAACGAAAAAAAGTGGCCGAGGTGGAGCAGTACTTGAAGGATTAAAGGTAGCACTTAAGAATCCCAAGACAAAATATTTCATGGAGATGGATGCCGATCTGTCTCATTCACCTCTCCAAATTCCGCGAATTCTTGAAAAAAGAGAAGAAAAAACGGTTGTTATAGGATCAAGATACATCAAGGGAAGCAAAATTGTTAATTGGCCTCCAAAAAGAATTATTTTAAGCGGTTTTGCGAATAGATATATCAGCGCGATACTCAGAGTTAAAATTCACGATTTTACAAACGGTTTTAGGTGTTATCCGAAAGACGCTGTACGCGCAATCTTAAAAAATGATATACAGCATAAAGGATTTATCACACTCTCTGAAACCGTTTTTCTTCTATCAAAAAAAGGATTTAAATTTACCGAAGTTCCAATCACATTTAAGGATAGGACGAGGGGGAAATCTAACGCTACAATGTCTGAAGTATTTATGTCTTTACTTGCCGTGATACAGATTCGATTTGGGAATTTGAAATAAATCTTATGCGCGATAAAATACCTTCTAATTAACCGTGCTTTTACCCTTTACTTATCCATGGATTATTCGTCATCATTTCGGTCATAACAAAACAATACTTGATTTGGGTGCCGGTGATGGGTCATTCATGAAAACTATCAACAAGGACAAGAAATTTGAAGTCGTCGGAATTGAATTATTTGAGCCCTACATCAAGAAAGCAAAGAAAACAAAAGTATATAAAGATGTTCTCAAAGGGAATGTAACAAGACTTGGTAAGTTCACGCAGGCATTTGAGGTGGTCCATGCATCTCAGGTAATAGAACATTTAACCAGAAGTGAAGCAAAAGATTTTCTTAGAACTTGTGATAATGTAGCAAGTAAGAAAATAATTATTGGTACTCCAAATGGCCATTTTCATCAAGAAGAGTATGATGACAATATTCACCAAGAACATAAATCGCAATGGACAGTTCAAGATTTTAAAAAGTTGAAATTTAAAGTTTACGGGCAAGGATTAAAAAAAATTTATGGGGAAAAAGGACTGATACATCATCCACTTGCCAGGATTGTGTTTTTGAAAAAAATATTATTTTTATTGTCTTATTGTAGTTCACCCTTCGTATATTATTTTCCAAATTATGCGGCACATCTCATCGCAACCAAAGAAAAATAAGTCGAAATTATTTGTCTCGATTGTTATAGCGAACTATAATGGTGAAGCATACCTTAAGACTTGTCTCGATTCGGTACTAAAATCCTCATACTCACAATTTGAAGTTATTTTAGTAGATGATGGATCTACCGATTCCAGTCTTGAAATTATTCAAAAATATAAAAAAAGAGACAAGAGGATAGTTCTTGTTAAAAACCCAAAGAATCTAGGGGCCGCCGCCAGCAGGAATCGTGCCCTAAAATATTCAAAAGGAGAAATACTGCTTTTCTTAGATAACGATACGGAGGTTGATAGGAATTGGATCAATGAGATTTTGAAAGAATTCAATTCGGATGATAATGTTGGAGGTGTTCAGGCTGTTCTTTTGGACTTTGAAAGACGGGATATCATTCAGAATGCGGGAGTAAAATTATGGGCTCAATCAGGATGGGGATTGCCATTTTACCAATGGAAAAAATATAGTGTTGTTAAAGAGAAATTACCGGAGGAAATCATCGCAATTTCTGCTGCTCTTGCCGTAACAAGAGAAGCGTTTATATACACAAAAGGGTTTGATGAGAAGGAGTCGGTCGTGACCGAGGACCTAGATTTATCATGGAGATTATGGATTGGCGGATATAAAAT
Source organism: uncultured Gammaproteobacteria bacterium (assembly GCA_964490835.1). Taxonomy (GTDB): domain Bacteria; phylum Patescibacteriota; class Microgenomatia; order Levybacterales; family GWA1-39-11; genus CAZBEA01. The sequence continues at coordinate 17,406 of CAZBEA010000002.1, read as the reverse complement.
AAAACTTGCAAGAAAATCACTCGTGTACCATTGGACAAAAGGAATTGATATGAGAAAAAATATGAAACATACAAAAAAGGTTATATATTACCACCTTACAAAAAACTCATTAATAAGTATTCTAAAAAATTATGAAACATCACATGCTGTTTACTATTTTGGTTACAGTATTCTAATTAATTTGACGAGGGGAATACTTGTATTCATACGTCGATCAGAAACCGAGGCGATAATGGGTGCACTTCAGGGAATAATCTGGGTTGCAGTGCATATCTCAACTATCATAAAGAACAGAACATTCATTCAAGAACACAGGCGATCTTCTGACGCGGTTTTATTCGAAAGTGTATTATTTCAAAAAAATCCAATTTATATATATAAGCATCACTTTAAGCAGACACAATTAATATGAAAAAACCTACATTGAGATCTCCACTAGTTTCGGTTATAGTTCCCGTTTTTAACAGTAACGAATATATTCATCGTTTTATGACATCATTATTGAAAACTAAATATTCACGTTTTGAAGTGATTTTAGTAGACGACGGTTCGACAGATGGAACGATTGAGTATCTGGAAAAGTTATCCAAGAAAGACGAAAGAGTACTCCTCATAAAAACTCTCAAAAGATTGGGTTTAACCAAAAGTCGTAATCTTGGAATACAATTTGCACACGGTGAGTATATTGCTTTTTCCGAAACCGATATGGAATTTGATCCAATGTGGATGAACTATGAGGTTGAGGTTTTGGAATCCGACACGACTCTCGGTGGGGTTACAGCAAGCGTTCACGATTATTTTTCTCGAGACAAACTTCAGGCGCGGGGGATAAGGATTATTCCACAAGTCGGTTGGGTGAAAAGTCTTGAATTTGGACTAAAAGATAAAAAAAATGTCGAGTCTGAAGAGGTAAGTATGGGAGCTGTGGGCTCGATGGCAAGAATATCTGTGATAAAAAAAATTCGAGGATTTGATGAGAACATGGACAGGATTGATGATCTTGATTTAGGATGGAGGATTTGGATAGCAGGTTATCGGGTCGTAACAGTTCCAAAAGCAATAACATATCATGTGACTCTCAAAAGCTGGAAAATCAGGCGAAGCAGCGTAACAAAGCTTCAGCAAGAGATTGCGTTGGCCAGATCTGTACAAATGTTTATTAAAAACTATGAATTTAAAAATCTTGTGAAATTTCTTCCTCTCTCCATTGTTGTACTATTTTTGAGAGCTATTATTAATTTGCTAAAAGGAAATTATTATTCATTGTTGGGACTTTTAATAATACTTTGGAAGACGGTTTTTAACATAAAAAGTCTTTTAAAGGAAAGAGCTTTTGTACAACGTGGTCGCGAATTTTCAGATGAAAGACTTTTTCAGTCGATTATGACCAAATCGTCACTTGTTGATTTATATAAGCAATACCAAGACCTTTTGCATAAAAAATTGCCCAAACTCGTTCCATGAGAAAAACTAATTTAATATGTCCCGTTTGTACAAAAAGGCAGCAATTTTCTTTTGTAATGGATGTTCCTAACATTCACTGGAAGAAAATCAAAACCAAGAATTTTCAATATTTTAGTTGTGACGTCTGTGCATTCTGGGTATTGTTGCCTACCTTGAGCGTAGAGGATAAAAAAATAATTTACAAAGGAAATTACTATTCAAACTTAGCCTCTCCATTAAACAATTTTTTTCTCAGAAATCTTTTTAAGGTAAAGCTCTTTGAAAGTTACAAAGATTTTGTAATTCGGTATTCTCATATAAAAAAAGTCTTTGATATTGGATGTGGAGCAGGGGATTTTTTGTTAGAAATGAAAAATGAAGGGTTTGAGGTAGTTGGTATTGATCCGTATGAGGATGCTGTTGAGCTTTCAAGGCGGAAGGTTGGGATTGATAATATAACACTCGGTTCAATTTTAAGCTTGAAAAAGAGAAAACAAACATACGAGAACATTACAATGTGGCATGTTTTGGAGCATACAGATAACCCCTATCGTGATCTGAAGATATTATCCGAAAAATTACGCAGCAAAGGATTGATTTTCATTGAAGTCCCTAACTCTGATTCTTTTAATATGCATCTGTTTAAAAAATTCTATGCATGGCAAATGGTGCCCGAACATCATTATTATTTCAATCCAGAAAGTCTTACAGCTTTGCTGAGGCACATGGATTTTAAAATTATAAAAATATATTCACCTCCCAGAGCGCTATTAAATTTTTCATATAGTGTAAAAAACCTCACCGAAGACAAAAGGTTATTCTCGCAACTGCTTTTTTTTCTTTCCATTCCTTTTTCAATTTTTCTTACTCTTCTTTTTTCCTCACTAAATAGAGGGGAAGTAGTAAGGGTTGTTGCTATTAAAAAATGATCAAACTGTACATATTTGCAATAGTAAAAAAAATGCTTGTTATACTGCTTAAAGCGGGAGTTTTAAATAAGCATTTATATTTTTCATTTCGAAAAAAAGTAAGAGATTTCGGCGAAGTAAAGGTATCTCCCAAGAATTATAATGGGATGTCTTTAACTGTAAATTCGGCAGATATAGGAATTGGGCATCCACTAATTCTTTCGGGTGAGTATGAAAAGGGAGAAACAAGTGCTATTAAAAAAATATTAAAAAAGGGTGATACGTTTGTTGATATTGGAGCGAATATCGGGTATTTTTCTGTTTTGGCCGGAAGCATTGTCGGAGAAACAGGGAAAGTTTTCGCATTTGAGCCTGACGCATATAACTACCACTTATTAAAAAGAAATATTTCCAAGAATTCTTTAAAAAATATAAAAGCATACAAAATGGCTGTTGGGTTAAGGGGTGGTTATATCAAGTTGACAATCGATTATGACAACTTAGGAAACCACAATCAAGTCCATTCAAACAATTCGGAATACAGTCGGGTAAAAGTGATTAAGTTGGATGATTATATGCAGGAATTAGACAATAAGATTTCTTTGGTGAAGATTGATATTCAAGGAATGGAGGAAGACGTGTTACTTGGTATGAAAAAAATACTTCTCAAAATAAAACCACAAATAATTATCGAACTATGCCCTGAATTAGTTGAAGCGAGTGGTAAAAATCCTAGGAGAATCCCACAGATATTGGAAGAATGCGGATATAGACTTGTTGTGAGTACCATAAATGGAAAAAAGCAAAAGATTAAGGGATTAGATAATATTGTCAATTTTGCACGGGAGAAGGGATATGTAAATCTTATATGCAATTAAATTTAACGGCGATTAAAACAAAGTTCAAAAATGCAATTTTTACGATAAAAATTTTAGCAATCAGAAAAGGAAGAGAGGCAATAGGCAAAGAAGTAGTACATGTTATTGGAGACAGTCATGCATTGGCTTTTCAATCACCACTCTTTAAGATTCACTACATCGGATCAGCAACTGCGTATAAGCTCGGAGCAGAAAACAGCTCGACTGGCAGCAGGAAAAAAATCATTTCGATATTAAATGGAATTAATCCACGGGCTAGTGTTTTGATGGTTTTTGGTGAAATTGATGCCAGGATACAGATTTTTAGCGCTCACAAAGAGAAAAAAATATCTTTAAGAACTGCTGTAAATCAAACAGTCGATCGTTACCTAGCATTCATCGGTGAATTAAGGGAAATTTTTCCTCAAATGAAGTTTTTAATTTTCTGCGTATTGCCACAAGGTGAGCAGGGGAATTATTTCAAAAAAAAACACTATGCAACACGTGAACAGAGGATAAAAATAACAGAGTTATTAAATTCAGAATTAAAGCTCTCTGCAGAAGACAAAAGCATTCCTTTCATCGACATTTATAATCATCTTATCAACACAGACAAATCAAGAATAGATACATATGTTTTTGATGAAATACATTTTAATAATAGTATTATTCCATTTATTACATGCGAATTAAAAAACAAAAAAATAATCTAGAAATTCTTTCAAAGAAACTTGGAACTCTTATTATTCCCCTGACTTGCTCAGCAATATTAACGCTTGTGTGGTTTATTAGTCGTAAAGAATTGGCGAGCGGTGAATCCGGGGTATTTTTTTATACATCAAAAAATAATTTAAACTATCTCCTAAATAGTTGGTCTGAGGTAATTATTGGAACATATACTGCATATGCTGTTGCCATCCAGCCGTTCCTGAAGATCATTGTTTTTTTACATGAAAACTTGGGTATTCCATTCTATCTTCAACAGGCCGGTTTATTTTTTCTGATTTTGATCACGGTACAGATATCAGTGGGCTATATCGCAAGAAAATTATTTCCATCTATCCAACAGTTAGGACTTGTTTCGGCGCAATTATTCTCTGTATTGAATCTTGGGGCGATCACTTTTATATGGAATAGATTTCAGTACCCCTTCATGATTTTTTATCCCATTCTGCCTCTTTCGATAGCATTTTTATTTTTGGCTTATTCAAGGGGAATAAAATATATATTTCTACTCAACATTGTTTTATTCATTTTCGCTTTTTCACTCACATCATTACCACTTTTAACCTTGTATTGGGGGATACTTTTGTTTTTTCCCCTTTATCTATTTTTGTCCGGAGAATATTCTAAAAAACGGATATTGATAGTGTTTTTATCGCATCTGGTTATATGGTCAATTCTAAATTTTTGGTGGCTTCATCAGTTCTACTTATCTTTTTTATTTAGTCCCTTTATTACAACAACAGCATATTCTCAAGCGGGTAACCTTTCGACTCTTGAATCACTGAGTCAACGTCTAGGGGACATGTCGTATCTGATAAGGAATATGCATAAAGATTTTTATAAGGATATATCCAGTCTTTGGGGGTGGTATGACAGTATATTTTTTATTTTACTATCTTATATTCCTCCCTTTTTTGTATTTTCCACGATTTTATTCCGCAAAAAAAATAAGAATCATATCTATTTCTTATCTTGTTTATTGATTCTTCTGTTTTTAATGAAGGGCACATCAGGGCCTTTTGGATATATATTTAGATTTCTATATTCAGAATTTAGATTACTTGAATCCTTTAGAAATCCTGTTGAAAAATTTTCACTTGTTACGCCGCTTTTTTATGCACCACTATTTGGTTTAGGAGTTCAACAATTTTATGGCTTTTTACAGAAAAGAGTTTCAAAGAGAAAAGCAACCTTTGCCACGTACATCATTTTATTTCTGACCTTAGTTGTTTTGGTTTTTCCGATGTGGACCGGACATGTTTTTATGAGCATGTTTAAGCCGCAGGATACATACCAGATTGGTTATAAAGTTGAAATTCCTCAGGAATACGAGAGTCTTAATAACTATCTTTTAAAAGAAAAACCAAAAAGATTAGTTGTGCTTCCTCTGGGACCGGAAGGAGTAACATACACATGGAAATATGGATATAGTGGGGTGGAGCAATCCAGTAATTTGATCACAATTCCTGTTATTTCATTTAACAATGGAAGCGAATATCTGTCAGAACTCATTCAGAATATTCAATTTACAACCGTAGCCAATCCTTCCAAAATTCCTGAAATCCTCTCTCAGCTTGGAGTAGATGGAATAGTTGTAAGATCTGATATTGATTGGATCGTTCGTGGTGTGGCAAGCCCGCAAAATATTATGAATATATTGGAGGATGTGAGGGGGATACGGAAGGTATATCAGAATAAGTATTTTGCTTATTATGAAATGGATAATCCTTCAAACCTTTTTAACATTAGCTCAAATCCTACTCTTATTTCCGAAGGAGTCACACTTGGCGATGTAACACTTCTTTCTAATGGAGAGAACTCAACAATTGTGAATACTCGGAGGGATTTAATCCCTGTTGATTTCGCTAAGGAAAATATTTTGAAAAGCTCAGTACCCCAAACCATCAGCTCATCATTACCAGAAGTCAATACGGAAGAAGCAGCAAGAATATTACCTCATTCATTTTTTAAACCTGACTCTCCGTTTTTCTTTATCATGAAGGCGAAAGAAGAAATTGATAATCCCGGTGGAGATGAAGAATTGTTTTACCGTTTGAATATTCTTAATAAGCGTTTCGCTGAACTGTATCGATATGTGCATCTAAAGGATCTGAAGAATGCAGAAAAGTCTCTCTTGTTATACGAAGAAGAACTGAACGAATTTATTAGTTTTATTGACACTAATGAAATCCTATACGAGCAAAATTATATATATATGCGACATATCTTTGCCTCACAAAATGTATTGATTCAAGAATTGTCGCTCGAAAATGACGAATTTGCAGCCAGAATTAAAAAATCTTTTTATGCATTCCTGAAAAAACACAAGCAATTATCTCTGTATGAATTTCAGAGAGATGATTCCATCGGAGACACTCGGACAATATTTGAATTAGTAATTAATAAACCATCTACGTATGATCTTTTTCTTGAAAAAAATGGAAAAGAGTTTTATTTATTAGAGCCAGAAAATATTACCAATATTCAAATTGACAAGACTATCCATAGTGTGACCCCTGAAGATGAAGCTCATACAATTTTTCTTGGCTCCTTTGAATTGTCAGAAGGGACGCACGAAATCCAAATTCCCTTGATTAAAGATAGGAATATTATTAAACAAACCGTTCTGCCCATAGAGTCAATCGGTAAAAAAACCGAATTTATCCCATTAGGAAGACTGACTTCTTTTTCTGATTACCAAATTGATTTTACATACGATTTCTCAAGGGGAAAAGATTTTGAATTTCAGGTAATCGGCTCCGATAGTAATGATTTCAAGCAATATTCGGTTATAACGCGCAGGTATTTTACTTACGATGCCAATACTCAGGGTCCTCAAAAATTTACGCAAAAATTTAGTTCGAATTCAGCCCATCAGTATTACGGGTTAAAATTTGTAGTCGGAAAATCCGAGATATGTCCTGGGGAAAAATTTCTTTACGACGTATTCTGTTCATTGGGTCTCCGGGACAGGGTCTTGGAGAAGTCAAAAATAACGGTTACCGATTTGTATGCAAAAAGAATACTTTCGAATACATTAATTGCCAGATCGCAATTACGCAAAGAAGTTAAGATAGACCCGAGTATTGCAGTCTTCAAAAGAGATACAACTCGGTACGACTTGAGGATTGAAAACGCATCGAGTCCATTTATTATATCTTTTCTTCAGAGATTTCATCGTGGGTGGGAATTACGGTTTTCAGAAAACAATATTCCAATTTCAAATCAGTCCCATATTCTTATTAATTCTTTTGCGAACGGGTGGATAGTTAACAAGAAAGGATCATATGAGATGTCTTTAGAATTTACTCCTGAAAGAGTTCTGAAAAGAGATAAAAAAATCGCAGAACTAACATTGGGAATTATAACTTTGTCTATGGTTGCAGCTTTTATATTGAAAATAAAAAAATGAATACGCTCATACATATCAGTGCAATAATAGGTGATCTGGCTCTTTTGGGATTTTGTATATTTGTTTTAAAGCAACTGAAATTATCGGAGAAATTTGTCGGTGTTGTTGTTCTGCTTTTGCTTTGTTGTAGTGCAATATTTCAGATACTCCATCTTGGTTTTTTGGGAAAAGAATCGATTGAAGTGTTGTTTATTGTGTTTATCGCTTATCTAATCTCAAAAATCAATTTTAAGAAAATAATCCGGAAAGTAAAGTTAAATGAGTAGATATAATAATTATATGAGAAAGATTGTTAAAGCGATTCTGTTGGTTGTTGCGGTGGCAGGGTTAATCCCTCAATTTTTTTACAATCAAGTTTTTGGCGGTGATTATGTTCCACTGAGTCAACATACCTTTTGGAATCAGTTGATCTCGCCTGCATGGGGAACAGAGGTCGATCTTGGTTGGAATAGTATTCCGTTCCTCCAATACTACTTTTTCAGCATCTTTCAATCAGCCATATCCTATATCCTGGGAGGGAATCTTGCTCTTGTAGAAAAAATTACATGGTGGGGATTATTTTTTGCTTTGGGATATTACTCATCCGCCAAACTTGCAAGTCTCATCGTTTCAAAAGGAAGATTTGTGATTCTATCCTCTATTATATTTCTCTTCAATACATATTCACTAAGTCTTCTTTCAGGGGGTCAAATTGCCGGTATTGGTCTCTGTTACTCACTATCGCCTCTGGTTTTTTATTCATTTTTGATGCTATTAAAAGAAAAGACGCTTAGCAGATCAATAGGATTTTCAATCACTCTTTCACTCTCAGTTATTTTCGATGTAAGGATTACCTATATTATTGTTTTTGGTTTGGGACTTGTATTTGTGATGTATTACCTGAAAAAATTTAGAGAATTATCACGGGAAGAAATAAAGAAAACAATTTCATATTTTTTCTTAGTACCTCTTTCAATTCTGCTTTTAACACACATATATTGGCTTGTTCCATCATTTCTATATAGAGATGGCGCAATGAGCCAATTAGGAAATGAATACACTTCCTTACAATCGTTATCTTTTTTTAGCTTTGCGAAACTTGAAAATTCACTGACTCTGCTTCATCCGAATTGGCCTGAAAACTTTTTTGGGAAAATCTATTTTATGAATCCACTTTTCCTTATTCTGCCGGCTGTTCTTATAGTCGGCTTGTTGCTCGCATCAAAGAAGGACAAAGAAAAAATATCTATATTCTTAGGTATATTGCTCATGGGAGTTTTTCTTGCAAAAGGCGTCAATGAACCATTTGGCGCTCTATATGAATTTGCATTCACATATATACCGGGTTTTGTCTTATTAAGAGATCCAACTAAATGGTATGTTCTCATTGCTGTTGCATATTCGATTCTCCTCTCATTCTCAGTTGAGAAAATTTCTATGGCTGTGAGGAAAGAGCGGCTTATCGGATTAGGATTTTTGGTATTTTATTTATATTTCTTACTTACTCCGCTTATTACAAAAAATATGAATGGAACCTTTATAAAGAGCTCGATTACAAATGACTATCAAAATTTCAGGGAAGCACTCGAAAAAGATACTTCCTTTTCGAGAGTTTTGTGGTTTCCGTCTCCTCATTACTCAAAAATTTCCCTTGCAGACCATCCAGTTCTTTTTCCTTCCTCATTCCTCGCATCAAGTGACCCTGAGGTTCTTAGCAAATATTTTACATCGAAGGAATTTGAGAAAGATATAAAAAGCTATTCAATAGGGTATATTGTTGTCTATGAAGATCGCGAAGAAAAGGTTTTTCTTAAAAACCCGATTTATACATTTTCCCAATATTCATCGTTGTCAGCAGTTCTTTCTAAAAATAAACTATTGGCAAAAGATGATGATTATTCCGAATTTTCCGTTTTTAGGGTGATGGATCCATCGGGTAAGTTCAGTCTTAACAATGGCGAAATTTCTATGTTAGAAAAGAGGCCTGATTATTATCGTTTGCATGTAAGCACGGATGGTCCCACAACAATCATTTTTTCAGAGTTGTATTCTCCATACTGGAGGGCTATAAATCAAAAAACACAAGATGTAATAGATTCGAAAATTTTTGGAAAAATTAATTCGTTTGAGCTAGGCGAAGCGATTAATTCCGATTTTATTATTGAATTTTATCCAAGACACATATTAAAGATTCTCATTCCATTTTCGTTTCTTATGTGGCTTATTGTTATCAAGGTATATATTAAACTAAACATTCAGAATAAAAAGGGAAAATGATACAAATAATTATTCTCTACTTATTGCTCGCAGTTCTAATTTTTGTAAGAAAAGAGAAGTTGTTTTATTTTTTTGCAGCTGTATCGATTGCCTTGTCGGTTCCCTTGTACACATTTTGGATATTCTATACAGCGCAAAAATTAGTAGAATTTTCTTTTTTATGTCTTCTTGCGGGCTTCTTTTTTTCTTTTATTAATTCTAAAAATAATACATAATACATATATGACAATCGGAATTGATATTAGCCAGCTTGCGTATCCAAATGTCGGAGTTTCTAATTATCTTTTTTCACTTATTGAGCAGCTGGTTAAAAATAATTCACATCAATTTATTCTATTTTATTCGGCGCGGTCTAATAAAGTTCCGGAGAAAGTTATTCCCCTGCTCGACAGGAAAAACGTATTCTTAAAGAGGGGGCGACTCAGCCCGTCAATGCTTGATGTGTTGTGGAATAGGCTTCATAGGTTAAAGATAGAAAAATTTATAGGTGATGTTGATTTTTTTATCTCTTCCGATTGGACCGAGCCTCCTGTAAAAAGTGCTAAAAAAGCAACAATTTTATACGATCTGGTAGTTCTAAAGCATCCACAAGAAACCGATGAAAAAATTGTTTCGACGCAAAAAAGAAAATTAAGGTGGGTAAGAAAAGAATCAGATATAGTGTTTTGCATCTCTGAATCTACCAGAAAAGACGCCCATGAATTACTTAATATACCGCTTGATAAGTTACATGTTATTTATCCGGGTATGAATGTATGAAAGTTATTGGGATTGACGGAAATGAAGCCAACGTGGAAAAAAGAGTCGGGATTTCCGAATACTCTTATCAACTCTTAAAATATTTTCAAGCGAATGAGAAAGATTTTATATTTAAGATTTTTTTAAAAAAATCACCGTTGCCATCGCTTCCCGCATTATCGTCTCATTATAGTTATGAAGTGGTAAAACCTGCAAAATTTTGGACACAATTTGGGCTCCCAACAAGACTTTTCAGGAAGCGCGACATAGATTTATTCTTCACAACCTCACATTACGCACCGCGTCTTTCTCCTGTTCCGACGGTAATTTCCGTAATGGATTTGTCCTACATCCATTTCCCGGAACTTTTTAAAAAAAGAGATCTGTATAAATTGACAAATTGGACAAAATACTCGAGCCTGAAAGCGAAAAAAATAATTACAATTAGTAATTCGAGCAAGAATGATATAATTAAATTCTATAAAATCCCAGCCGAAAAAATTGAAGTCGTATATCCGGGGATTAAAGAAATAAAGAAAAGTTCAATGAATAAAATTCCAGCAAAATACGGTGTCGAAGGAGACTTTATTTTATATATTGGTACGCTTCAACCCCGAAAAAATGTTGCCAAACTTATCGAAGCGGTTTCGCTTCTTGAGGATAAAAAAGTTCAACTGGTAATTATCGGAAAAAAGGGATGGAAGTATGAAGAAATTTTAGAAGCACCGAAAAAATATCAGGTTGAAGAGAGAATCAAATTCTTGAACTTTGTGCCTGATCAGGATTTGCCCGCCTTTTATTCAAATGCGATATGTTATGTGCTTCCGAGTCTTTATGAAGGATTCGGACTCCCAATTCTTGAAGCAATGCAGCATGGATGTCCCGTATTAACAAGTAATATTTCAAGTCTTCCTGAGGCAGGTGGAGACGCTGCAGTGTATTTTGATCCGTACAATGTAGATGATATTGCATCAAAAATAGAAAAAGTTATGAAGAGTGATGGTTTGAGGGAAGAGATGAAGAAAAAAGGGAACGAGCATGTTAAGAATTTTTCTTGGGAAAAAAGTGCAAAAAAAGTATTGGATATATTGGAAGGAGCGATAGATGGGAAATAAGATTGTGAGAAGACTATCGGCGATTATACTGGAACTTGAGAATATGCTTCTTATTTGGATTGGATTTATCCCTCTTCATCATGTAAGGCGTTTTTTTTACAGAGTTGCAGGAATCAGAATTGGATCGGGATCCACAATTCATACCTGTGCACGGTTTTATAACCCTAAGAATATCAGTATAGGGAAAGATTCTATTATAGGTGAGGGTGCGGTGCTTGACGGTCGAGCCAAACTTCTTATTGGCGATCACGTCGATATCGCCAGTGAAGTTATGATTTACAATTCACAACATAATATTCATGATGAAAATTTCGCTTCTCGTGAAACTGTCGAATTAGGAGATGTTGTAATTGAGGATTACGTTTTTATAGGTCCTCGCGCGATAATTCTTCCGGGAGTGAAAATAAAAAGAGGAGCTGTAGTCGGAGCCGGTGCAGTGGTTACAAAAGATGTCGAGGAAAATGTTATTGTTGGTGGTGTTCCTGCGCGTGAGATAGGTAAAAGGAAAAATATTGAGCATAGTTACAAACTCGGTCGCGCTGCTTGGTTTCGATAGATATGGCAGACCTTTCAATAGTAATTCTTACTTATAATTCTTCATCATTCATTCAACAGTGTCTTGAAAGCATTGTCTTGCTTTATAAAAAAGAACTTCGGACAGGAAGGATTGTCATTCTTGTTGCCGATAATGCTTCTTCCGATGATACTGAAGAGAAAGTAAAAGATTTTATAAAAAATAATCCGTCTCACATAGTATTTTTGCAGAATGGAAGGAATTTAGGTTTTGGAAATGGAATAAATAAAGCTATGGAATTTGTCAAAACAAAGTATGCCTTATTTCTCAATCCCGACGCTCGAATTTCAAACAGAGGTCTTATAAAAATGGTCGAGTACATGGAGGACAGTCAAAAAATAAAAATAGCAGGCGGCAGGATGATCGATTTTCAAGGAAAAAAAGAATTATCAGCGGGGAAGTTTTTAAATATCTTTAGGCTTTTGGGGTGGATGGCGGGTCTTGAAAATGTGTTGGGATATAGATTTGCGCCTTCTCGGGCGCGCAGAGTCGATTATGTCAGCGGCGGTGCTATGATGGTCGATGTACAAACCTTTAAGAAAAATGGGGGGTTTGATCCTGACTTTTTTATGTATGTTGAGGATATGGAATTGTGTTGGAGATTTAAGAAGCTAGGATTTGAAACTCACTACTTTCCGCAGTTGGAAGTAATTCACAAGGGACAGGGGAGTAGTAGTTCTGCATTTGCATATGTTAATATTTTCAGGGGAATTTATTTATTCCATAAGAAGCATAGTTCAAAGGTTATACTTTTTCTTGTACAATTGATTTTATCCATAAAATGTATAATTGCGATTGTCGTGGCTTCTGTCACATTAAAAAAAGATACCGTGAACACATATAAAAAAGCTTTACAATTTTATAAATGAAAAAAATTCTTTCTTATTTAAAAGATCACACGTTCCTAATCATTTCTCTGTTTGTCCTTGTTTTTATTCCCTTGTATCCCAAAATTCCCATTCTTGATATTAAAAATACGTGGGTATATGTGAGAATTGAAGATTTTATTGTTTTTGCGATCGCGATTATTTTTGGAATTCTTTTATTACTGCGAAAAGTTACCCTTAAAACACCGCTAACTGTTCCTATTTTCTTTTTTTGGGGGGTAGGATTATTATCAACTCTATATGCCGTTTTTTTCATTTTTCCTGATCTTGCAAACGTTCATCCGATGCTCGCATTTTTGCACTATGCAAGAAGAATCGAGTACATAATACTTTTCTTTGTCGGATTTGCGGCAATCAGATCAAAGAAGGATATAAAGCCGATTATCATTGTTCTTTCAATTACTCTTTTTCTTGTCGTGGCTTATGGGTTTGGTCAAAAATATATGGGTTTTCCAGCGTTTTTGACCGGAAATGAAGAATTTGCAAAAGGAGCTCCTTTAAAAATTTCGGCACATGCGCGCGTCCCCTCAACATTTGCCGGACACTACGACTTGGCAGCATGGCTCGTAATTCTTATACCTCTTTTTGGAAGCATGGTGTTTGCATTTAAGAAGTGGTGGGCAAAAAGCGTCATGCTTTTTGCTGCTTTTTCAGGGCTTATCATGCTTCTTATGACGGCGTCAAGAGTTTCATTTGCGATGTATTTATTATCAATTACATTCATGCTTATTTTGCAGAAGCAAAAAAAATGGATAATCCCGGTGATTGTTATTAGTCTTCTAATAATGAGCAGTTTTACCGGGATTTCTTCGCGTTTCGGAAGTACGATCTCACAAGTAGATCTTGTTGTTGATGCCCGAACAGGTAAAGCAATCGGCGTAGCAAAAACTACCGATGAGACAGGAAAAGTTATTATAGAAGATATCCAATCTACAGGTGAGAATTTGCCCGAAGGCACAGGTTTTATAAATCTTCCGACACAAGAAACAAAAAAAACATCAACTCAGGTCTCGTATAAGCGGAGGCAGATTAGTGCCGGAACAGAGGAAGACGTAACGACCGAATTAACCGGAGACTTTGTAGTAAAGAGAGGATACGCGTATGATGTCTCGTTTACTACTCGTTTTCAGGGAACTTGGCCGCGGGCGATAAATGCATTCAAAAGAAACATTTTGACCGGGAGCGGGTACTCATCGATAAGTCTTGCTTCTGACAATAACTACCTCAGGATCTTGGGAGAAGTAGGAATTATAGGTATGGTAGCATTCTTGTCGATTTTTCTCTTCTATGGAATTTTCGTAAGAAAAGTTCTTCAGCAAACAGATTCAAGAAAAGTAAAAAGTTTCGTTATAGGAATGAGCGCAGGACTTTTTGGTTTGGGATTAAATGCGTCTCTTATTGATGTTTTCGAGGCTTCAAAAGTAGCTTTTGTATTTTGGACGCTTATGGGGTTGACTGTTGGACTGCTCTACAAATTTCAAAAAGATCCTCCGAATTACAAACAGGAAATATTCTCTTTCGTTACTTCATATCCGATGATCGGAGTTTATTTTTTCATCGTTGCGTTCATGGTCTATATCGGTTCTATTAAAAACTACTTTATTGGAGACGACTTTACATGGCTCAGATGGGCGGCTGAATGCAAAATGATTGTCTATCCTGACGGTGTGGAGAGATGTGCTGGGACAGCACATACAATATGGTCGTATTTTACTAATTCCGATGGGTTTTTCTATCGTCCGGGAACCAAAACATACTTTTTATTAATGTATCCTATCGCATGGCTTAATAGTCCAGCGTATCATGTGATCTCCCTTATGATTCATACTGTAGTAGCGTTTGGTATTTTTGTTTTGTCCAATATTATTACAAAAAAACGTGGTGTATCCATACTGATAGGTGCTTCTTTTCTCGTACTGGCGGCTAATTTTGAAAGCGTTTTGTGGGTTGCGGCGACAGGACATCTGATAGCATCATTGTGCATCGTTTTCGGATTGGTCGGGTATATTCTTTCTAAAAAGAAAATTGTTTGGTATATTCCGACTCTGTTATTAACCATTGCAGCGCCATTTTTCCACGAGTTTGGAATCGTTGCACCGTTTATTTATATCGCATACGATCTCATTTTCGAGAAAATAAGAAATAACAAAAAAACTCTGATTTTTTGGATAGTTTCAACCTTAACTATTCCTGTCTATCTTTTGTTGAGATTGAACGCAAATAGTCATTGGTCAGGTGGAGATTATAGTTATAGTCTTGAGAAGTTCCCCCTCAATGCAATTGGTAACTCTTTTGGTTATATGCTTGTTGCTATTTTAGGATTGCCGGGTATGAATATTGCCCAAAACCTCAGGGATATCTTTAGGGACAATCTGATCTTCAGCGCATTTGGCGGGGCCTTGCTCTTTTTAGCACTCGTACTTGTTCTATGGTATGGTTTAAAAAAGAAGATTGTTGCAAAACGATTATTTTTTGGGCCGGCATTCTTTATTATTGCTCTTCTTCCTTTCTTGGGTCTTGGAAATATAACCTATCGATATTCTTATTTACCAACTGTTGGAATATTAATTTTTATAGCAATTATTTTCGCGTCTCTTGAGAAAAAAATAAACAAGACAAAGTCGATAACGGTCTATTTTCTTGGAGGTGTTTTATTTTTAGGATTTGTTTTCTACAATATAACCCAGCTTCAAAAGATCAAAAAAGATTGGAATAGAGCAGGAGAAATTACGTATAACACAGTTCTCGGTTTGTATAATGCATTTCCCGCTTCACAAGCTACTCCACCAAACCCTGTATTTTATTTTGTGAACACGCCAATTAGATATGGAGAGGCATGGGTTTTTCCTGTTGGGTTAGATGATTCTTTATGGTTTTCATTCCAAACCGAAAACCTCACCGTTATTCAGTCTCCAAATATTGATCAGGCATTCAGGGATGCCGAGGGCTCACTCAGCGCCCGTATTTTTGAATTTGACAAAGCTGGTATGATTGAGGAGGTTACAAAAGTTCCCGACGAGGTTGCTCCATGATAAAAAAGCATTCGGCTTTACTATTGATCCTCATGTTCTGTATTGGATTTGCAGTTAGGCTCTATAGAGTCGATAACCCGATTGCAGATTGGCATGCATGGCGCCAAGCAGACACAGCAGCAGTTTCAAAAATTTTTATTCAGCAAGGTTTTGATGTTTTTCATCCTAAATATTTTGACATTTCCAATGTACAATCCGGCAAGGACAATCCCCATGGGTATCGCATGGTCGAGTTCCCCTTGTTTAATGTTATCCATGCTTTTGTCGCATCGCTTCTTCCCGGGATTAGCATCGATCTAATAGGAAGAGTTATAATCGCTTTTTTTTATCTGACGGGTGGGTATTTTTTGTACCGATTTTCAAGAAAATACTTTGGTGGAACTAGCGGATTTTTCGCGCTTTTTTATTACCTATTTATTCCTTATGGAATTTTTTACTCGCGTGCTATCTTGCCCGATCCGGTCATGATCTCGTTTTCAATTATTGCAATATGGGCGTTTGACAATTTCCTTTCAGCTAAAAAGACGGCTAGGTGGTTTGTTGTTTCATTTTTGTTTATTTCATTAGCACTTCTTTCCAAACCGTACGCAATATTTTTTGTCCCTGTTTTCGTTATTCTGAGCTATCTCAAATATGGGCTCGGAATGATAAAAAGGTTTGAACTCTTTGTACTTTTTATAGCCTCTCTTATTCCTCTTGCTGCATGGAGGCTCTGGATATCACAATTCCCGGAAGGAATTCCTGCATCGACGTGGTTATTTAACGAAGGAAATATTCGTTTTAGAGGAGCATTTTTTTACTGGATTTTTGGGGAGAGAATTGGCAAGTTAATTCTGGGGTATTTCGGAACTGGACTTTTTGTTCTCGGATCGTTATTTCATCACAGAAAATCGCTCATAATTTACTCATTTATCCTTTCATCGCTTCTATATGTTACCGTTATTGCTCGTGGAAATGTTCAACACGATTATTATCAAATATTCTTGTTACCGACTATTGCACTTGTGCTCGGAAGGGGAGCTGGGTTTTTAATTGAATATCAGAAAAAGATTGGGTACCTTTTTGTTTTTGGTATTACCTTGCTGAGTTTTGGACTTTCATGGTATTACGTGAGGGATTATTTTAATATCAACAATATTGCATTTGTACACGCCGGACAGCGTGCCAATGAAATTCTCCCAAAAGAGGCAAGAGTAATTGCTCCGTTTGATGGTGATACGTCACTTTTGTATTATGTTGCCCGCCCCGGATGGCCGGCTTTTCAAAAACCCATTGAAGAACTTATTTCGATGGGAGCAACGCACATGGTGCTTGTAAATCCTACCCAAAGCGATTTTTCGGGTTTTGGGAAAGAGTATAAAATTCTTGATTCATCAAGTGAATATCTTATTCTTGATCTTAGAGAATGAAAAAAGTTCTATTTTTTACGTATGATTTTCCCTATCCCACAACAAGCGG
>CAZBEA010000001.1:14869-49474 GCA_964490835.1 uncultured Gammaproteobacteria bacterium | reverse complement strand
TTTACCTCGCCTACAAATTCAATTTTTGCCTTGTTCTTTTTTACTTTAGCCCTCAGTTCCTCCTCGTATCCTGCAAATCCACGTCCAAATATTTTCAATTGGCGGCCGTTTTCTATAAATGCATCAACAATAACATCAATTCCTTTTGCCCGTGCGAGCCTCCCCCCGGCAAGATAATAACTTCCTTTTTTGACGGATTTTTTGGGTTTTACGTCTGTTGGTGGATAAACTACTGTTGCATCACGCCTGTAGAATTTTTCAATTCGAGCCTGAACCTCACGCGAGTTAGACAGAAATTGATCAACGTTCTTACTTGAGGCAAAGTCGATCATTCGAAGGAAATGAAAAATCACGAGCATCAATCCTTTAAAAAAGAAATTTTGGGGGATTTCACGCGCTGTTTTATATCCGTATAAATATCGTGGAGGCGTGTGGGTATAACAAATAAGACGAGCGTGTTTCTTGCGAATACTATTTGGGAAGAACGCACCGGTTTGCGAAACAATCACAACATCATATTTTGAAAAATCAAAAAGATAAAAAGCCAGAGCCGAGACGAGTCGAAACGGAGAAAGTAATTTATGATTGAACGGAATATACTGAAAGAATGAAGTGTGAATTTGCATTTTTTGAAACCTCGCCTTGTGTGGTCCCAAAAATTCAGGCAAGTATACTGAGGTGTAGATAGGTGCATCGGGATACATTTCGTGAAGAGCTTCTAAAACACGCTCGGCACCACCGTACTCCTTAATATAGTCATGGACAAGCGCTACTTTCATCTAAATCAGTTTCATCTGACCCTTTCCGTCAGAGTTTATCGCATTGTCTTTTAAGAAGACCTCATCGATTCTCTTGGGGAGCGCCTTCATTTCGTACTCTTCGAGCGCATTTTTCCACGATGAGATGTCAAATCTTGAAAGCTCCCCATCCTCAACCGTGTACACAAACGGAACATCACGTAGAATTGTTGCGAGCTTCTTTCCCAAAATTGCATGCTCGGCACCAGCAACTAATCGCTCGGCGAGTTTTGGATTCTTCGCCTGAATATCTCCGAGGTGCTCGTAAATTCCTTCAACCGTTCCAAATTGTTCGACTAACAAAGCAGCAGTCTTTGGTCCGACACCCGGGACCCCCGGGTAATTATCCGATGCATCTCCTTGAAGAGCCTTGAGCTCAACAATCTTCTCAGGCGGTACGCCAAACTTTTCAATAACTTTTTCCTCGTCATAAATCGATACTTCGGAAATTCCTTTCAGAGGCATGATGATGCGAGTTTTGTGGTTCACCAGCTGCATCATGTCGCGATCTCCAGTGAGGATATACACAATATTGCCCATACTTTTGGCTTTTTCTGCAATTGTTCCGATAATATCATCCGCTTCGTACCCGTCTACTGCGTAGGTTGGAATTTTGGCCGTGGCCAGTATTGAAATAATTGCCCCGAACTGGTTCGAGAGATCAGATTCCATTTTCGGACGTTGTGCCTGGTACCCAACATACATCTGCTGCCGGAACGTCGGAACAGGACGATCGAATGCAACGACGACGTGTCGTGGCTCAAATTGTTGAATAACTTTTAAAAGCATTGAGAAAAACCCATGAATCGCACCGGTGTCAAACCCTTTTGAAGTAGTAAGCGGCGGCATCGCGTGATACGCGCGGTGAACAATTGCCGAGCCGTCGATTAGTAAAAATACGTCTTTTTTATCGGTCATAGAAAGTATTATAGCGTATGATTTGAGGGAAATGGGCCGGCCCCCCGAAGGGGGCCGGGTATAGTTCGTGATGATGCCGTGATTCAGACTGCGGCGAATTCTCCCAAGCGGCCCATGCTGGCCGCGCTGACTCGCTCGCACCGCTGCTTGAATGCCGCCTGTGCGGTAGTAACGTTCGCCGGATCGCCACGCCACACCTTGAGGGGTGTACCGATAAGACTCCGGCTGAACGAAGCAGTGATCCGCCATGGCGCATTCTTGGCAGCAGCCAGAACATTGATCGCGTTGAGGTTGGTGTCCGCTTCCTCGTCGCCCTGCCCTCCGGAGAGGAAGGCGATTCCCGGAACATCAGACGGGACCGTCGCGAAAAGAGCCCTGAGTGTGCGTTCTGCGACCTCTTCAGCGCTAGCTCGGTTGACTCCTCCGTCCTTGCCGGACACCGCCATCGAAGGCTTTAGGATCATGCCCTTCGGATTGACTCCCGCGAGAGCAAGCTCGTTGAAGGTGGCTTTCAGGACCCGAGCGATCACTCGCTCGGCAGTTGCTGCGTCGTGCGCACCTGTAAGTTCGACCTCAGGCTCGACGATCGGGACTAGCCCGGCCTTCTGTGCCTTGATTGCGAACTGTGCTTGGGCCCGAGCGTTGGCTTGGATGCAGCCAGCCGAAGGCGAATCGCCTACGATGTTGAAGAGACTACGTTCCTTGGTAAACCTCGCGCCGAGATCGAGCCAACCCGGAAACCGGGTTTCGACATCAAGGAATCCCTTGACGACTTGCTCTCCTGCGATCGTGCCGAACGGCTCGAGGCCCTCGTCGACCTTGATCCCTGGAACAATGCCTTGTTCGACAAGGAGTCGGACGAGTTCTTCGCACTCGAGCGTCTCCTTGAAAAGGATGACCCCGCCGACGTACTCGCTGACGGGGGTACTGAAGAGCAATCCGCGGTATGCGTGACGGTTCTCCGGGGTGTTGGGCGTTTGGATCGAATCCATACGCTTTTGCATGGTGCCTGTGCTTTCGTCGGCGGCGACGATAACCTTCGGCCGCTCAACCATCTGTTGGGCTGTTTCCTGTATCGTTGTCATGTTCACCTCTTAGGTTAGAATGTACCTCCACACTTGTGTGACGGAAGCCGGGAAAAAGAGATAATTCTCTTCTTTCTGGCGCCCATCACACTCATCACGAATGTAAAAGAACAAAAGCCTATAAGGATATTCCTCGATAGGCCTAAAATGCCACAAAAATGCATGCAAATGAGCATTTTCTTGGCAAAACCATGAAAGTATAACTTCCATACTATACGATGTCAAATGAGGAATTGTCAGAATAGTGTCAGAGAGATTTATATCTTTCGGCCGTAGCGTTCTTTTGAGAGGCGGATAATTGTCTCACGGTTATCATTCTTCAGGTTTGGAAGCGGCAGGGTCTTTGCTGGAAATGGCATCGAGGTCATTCCATCGATCGAGAGTTTTACTATAATCTCGTATTTTCCGAGCGATACCAATTCGTTTTGTGAATACATCTCGGCAAATTCTTTAGCCAGCAGTGTTGCATCATTTGCGCCTGTTACGAATGTTGCAAGTGTCCCCGCATTTCCGAAGATTGCACGCTGGATCGTCTCATCAAGCTGATCGATGTACTGATTGGCAAGCGTGATTGCGAGCCTATACTTTCTGGCCTCGGAAAGAATTTTAATAAACGACGATGTGGCAAAATTTTGAAACTCATCAACATACAAGAAAAAGTCTCGCCTATCCTCTTCTTTCATAAATGCCCGGTTCATAGCTGCCAGTTGAATTTGTGTAATAATCATCGCACCCAAGAGCGCCGCGTTATCCTCACCCAATTTACCTTGTGAGAGATTGAGTATGAGGATTTTCCCCTCATTCATAATGTCCTCTAGATTGATCGTGGACTTCGGAGTACCGATAATATTTCTTATCATTTTAGACGATACGAACTGTCCTACTTTATTCTGAATTGGAGATACCGCGTCGGTTCGTAATTTATCGTTCATTTTCTCAAACTCGTTCTCCCAGAAGTTGCGAATCACCTGATCCTCAATCTGTGGAACCACTCTCCTTCGATATTCGGGCTCAGACAAGATTCTCAGGGCGTCAATAAGCGTTACATTTGGAAGCTCCAGAAGAGAGATAATAACATTACGTAAAATATATTCAAGCCTCGGACCCCACGAGTTGGCATAAATTTTGGAGAAAATCGAAACAATACCTGAGGCGATAAGATCCTTGTGCTGGGCATTCTTGATTTCCAAAACATTCAGAGCAAAAGGCCGCTCAGTATCAAACGGCTCAAGATACACAACGTCATTCATGCGTCGTCTTGGAACATAATCAATAATTGTCTCTGAAAGATCTCCATGGGGATCGATGATACCCACTCCCCGGTCCTTGCGAATATCATCGATTGCCATATTTGCAATGAGTGTGGACTTTCCGGCACCGGTCTTTCCCATGACATACACATGTTTTCTTCTATCAACATCTTTAATACCAAAAATGGTCGGCGCATTTTTATATTCTGTTGTCGCAAAGAAATTCACGAACTTTTTCTCTTCCTCCGGCATATTTGTAGCGGTTGGCAAATTTCCAGGAGGCTCCCCAGCAAGAGTCCTTCCCCATTCAAGATTTTTAATTCCAGAGGTTTGTTTGCCGGGAAGATGCCAGAGAGTTGCAAGCTCTTGAGCATTGAGGATGTGATGCTTCTTATCTCGATATGTAATCTTTCTGTGAAGCATTTTCGAGATCAATTTCTTTTTTCTTAAAATGGGTCTTTTAAATGTCAGTTGGTTTCCCTCGCCAAGCGAAAATGCTCCAAATGTTCCGCCGAGATTCTGAATGTATGAAAGCGGAAACTCATTGTCTGAGGCCGTAATAAGTCTGATTGCGACTTTCCCTCCTTGAAACGCGGTTTTTCTTGCAACAAGTGAAGCCGGCAATTTATCGATATGTGAAGCGCTCTCACCCTCCGTCTTCGGCAACGGCTTTGTGCCTTGAATCGCGCTCTGCGCCCAGGGGAACGTAGCAGGAGCAGTTACATACTGAATCCCCATGGAAATTCCTGCTTCTTGTTTGGACAAAAATCCAATAAGTGGCGAGAGTGGATCTACATTTGCAAAATCCTGATAGGTCTTAATCGGGAAGTAATAAGCCTGGGCAAGCTTCATTTCTCCCACTTCCACGTGTTTGGATGCCATAATTTTGGCTAGCGGATCCTCTGATTTTGTAATGAGACTTCTTGGGTACGATGATGAAAAAAGACTCGTTATAAAAGTCTCATCTTCTTCATGCACAACAACATAAAATGAAATTGACTGGTCGATATAATACATTTCAAAAGAAATAACTTTGGGCTTGAGATATATTCTTTTGAATAGACCCATATGTGATGGGAAAAGGGACGAAAAAATTTGAGTTGCCGCCTCAACAGGCGTTTCGTCGTCTTTTGGATTCTTGACATGCAAATATAACAATTTGCTCATGGTAGTTTTCATTATAACAGGGAAGGCGAACTCTTAGGAGGATTTTGAAGCGCTCAATTTTTTTCCGACTATAGCTTCAAATTCTTCGCTCTCAAGCGTTTCTTTTTTCAGAAGCTCTGCCGCAACGGCATCGAGCACTTTCTTATTAGTTTTGAGTAACTTTTCTGCATGCTTGTATGCCTCATCCATAATTCTTCGGATTTCGACATCAATTTTTGCTTGAAGTTCGTTGGAGATTGTAACAGGCTCGTATGGATTATTTCTGTCTTCTGTTAGGTTAATTGGGCCAAGCGCACTCATGCCGAATTGAATGACCATAGTCCTGGCAAGACCTGTTGCCTTCTCTATATCGTCAGCGGCGCCTGTGGTCATCTCGGAAAATATAAGTTCCTCTGCTACTCTTCCTCCCAACATCGTCGAGATTTGCTCGAGAAGTCTGGATTTGGTCTCGTGTACTCTGTCGGCAGATGGCGGAATAAGTGTGTGGCCCAACGACATCCCACGACCGACTATGGAAATCCTGTGGACCGGATCTGTATGCTTCATAAAGTGAGAAACCAGCGCATGTCCTGATTCGTGATACGCAGTAATTTTCTTATCGTCCTCTGTTTGGAGTCTTTTCTTCTCGGGACCGAGTTTTACTTTTGTAGCAGCTTCCTCAAGATGCGACATCTCGATTGCCTTTTTACCAACCCGCGCAGCCAAAATAGCAGCCTCATTCAGCATATTTTCAAGATCAGCCCCGGAAAATCCAACGGTTCTTCTCGCCGCTTTCTCCCAATCGACATTTTTAACAAACGGTTTGTTTTTGGCATGAATTGAAAGAATTGCTTTTCTGCCTGCAAGATCAGGCAACGATAGCATTACTCTTCTGTCGAACCGACCCGGTCGAACAAGCGCCGGATCAAGAATATCGGGTCTATTGGTAGCGGCAATAACAACGAGCTGTTCATTTGGAGTAAACCCATCCATTTCAACAAGAATTTGGTTGAGAGTCTGCTCGCGCTCATCGTGTCCGCCCATAATTCCGACCCCACGTTGTCTTCCGATAGCATCAATTTCATCTATAAAAATGATTGCTGGCTGGGCTTTCTTGGCTGTCGTAAAAAGATCACGAACACGCGCTGCACCGACTCCAACAAGCATCTCCATAAATTCGGACCCGGCAATAGAGAAAAATGCGACTTTTGCCTCACCCGCAACCGCGCGCGCAAGAAGTGTTTTACCGGTCCCTGAAGGCCCAACAAGAAGTACACCTTTCGGTGTTCGAGCTCCCATTGCGCGATATTTTTCCGGATGTTTTAAAAAGTCCACAATTTCGGTTAATTCTTGTTTGGCCTCATCAACTCCCGCAACATTATCAAAAGTCACATTCGGAAAGAATTTATTGAATGCTTTGGCTTTTGACGACCCGAATTGAAATACGCTTTCTTGCGCACCTCGCGCTTGGCGAAATATGAAGTAGAAAAACCCAATGATAATAAGGACAGGAAGAAACGTAGACAAGACTCCAATAAATGTGGCAAGTCCTTTATCATCTTTCACTGAAATTTTTACGGTATTTGCATCGACACCCGAATCGCTAAAAATTTCATAGAGTGATGCCCCGGATTCTTTTTTGCTTACGGCTTTCTTGCCGTTTTTGTATTGAATATCAAGTTTGGTGTCAGAAACCGTGATGCTTTCGATTTTATTTACCTTGGCGTCTGCGACGACTTGTGAAATTGCTACTTCATTTGCCGTTGTGCTGGAAGTAAGATTGCCCGATCCTGCGAATATAAAAAGAAGAAAAAGTAGTAAAAAGCCCCATAAAATAAAATCCTTCCAGGTGAATTGAAATTTAAGTTTCTTGGAAGATTTTTTCTTAGAGGGTATATTCATTCTGCAAATTATAGCCTTTTTTTATTGCTTTGTCGAGACCCGAGCGGTACGGGGTCGTAGCCTGAACCACCAAGGGGGTGGCATCGTCCAACCCTTTTAACGGCCAGCAGCAGTCCCCTTACAACACCGTACTCTGATATTGCCTCTGTGGCATACGCTGAGCATGTCGGTATATACCTGCATGAACCTTCCAAAGGAAAAAGTATGCCTTTTAGGAATAGCTGTGGAACCACTCTGTATATACTTATGGGTAAAATTGCAAGTTTTTTCATACTGTAGGCTTTTTCTCAAACGAAGATACTATCTCTCCCATTTCTTCGTGATCAATAGTTATGTCTTTTACTTCAGAAAGCATGGGACCCTCCCAAAGCCTGGCGATAAATTTTTCCATTACCTCTTTTGTTGCCTGAGCAAGAATTTCCACTCTTCCATCGGAGAGATTCCGAGTCCAGCCATGAATCTGCATTTTCTCCGCTGCGCGACACACAAACGCTCGATAACCAACGCCCTGAACCATACCTGAAACAAAAATTCGAACTTGAACCATATTAATGAGGGGGGTTATTTCAATCCCATTTTTTCTTTCACTTCCCGAAGTGTTTCTTGCGCTGCTGCCCGTGCTTTTTGAGCACCTTGTTCGATGACTGAATTTACATAGTCCCTGTCTTGTTCGAGCTCACGCCTTTTTTGTTGCATTGGTTGAAGCTCTTTATAAATAGCCTCAGCGAGTTCGCTCTTCAACTCTCCATACCTAATTCCGTCTGGATAACGGTGAGTTAATTCCTCTCTTTTTCCTGAATCTACAAACAAATTAATATACTTAACGAGAGTGGACAGTGCTGGCGGCATTTCCCCCGTGGAGTTTTTAAAATAAACTAATCCATTATCTAGATGTATTGTGTTTTGCCCATCGTCTGTCGGGATCTTTGCAATTTTTGATTTTATCTCCTCCAGAGAATCTGTGAGATTAATATAACTTCCTTCAACCGACTTACTCATCTTTCCTTCTCCAGTTAGAGACGGGACGTATTCACCCCTGGTTACAAATCGAACCGGTTCCGGAAAGTCCATACCGTAATCCTGATTGAATCTCCGTGCTATTTCTCGCGCAACCTCAAGATGAGGTTCCTGATCGATCCCCACAGGCACTTGGTCTGCTTTGTACAGCAAAATATCTGCTGCCATAAGAACCGGATAATTTAAAAGTGCCATGGTCGAGTGCTCCGGATATTGTTTGACTTTCTCTTTAAAAGTGGGTAAATGCTGCATTTTGGCAATCGTTGTAACAGAAGACAGATAAAATGCAAGCTCAAAATGCTCTCCTACTTCGGCCTGCTGAAAAATGACAGACTTTTCAGGGTCCAACCCTGCTGCAAGATAATCCAGAATTACTTCGCGCCTATTTTTACGAAGCTCTTCAACATTGTATGGAGTAGTAATGGTGTGCGCATCGGCCACCATATAGAAAGTCTCAAACTCCGGATTATTCTGCAGCTCCAGCATACCCTTGACCGCACCGAGATAATTTCCCAAGTGAAGTCTTCCCGTCGCTCTAACTCCTGATAAAACTCGTTTTTTCATATCTGTATTGTATCAAAGTTACAGAGATCTCACCTCGTCGTTAAATTGATTTCCCCTGTCTTTGTAGTTCTTGAACATCCCAAAAGAAGCACAAGCTGGAGATAGAATTACGATATCTCCAAGCTCGGCCAATGCCTGTGCTCTTTTCACTGCTTCCTTCATGGTATGAATATTTTCCATAATAATTATGTGACCCGGAATTTTCCCAATAGCTTCTTTTATGCGCTCCCACTCTTCTCCAATCCCTATAATTGCCTTTATGTTTTCGGATGCATGAATAGTCTCTGCCAATTCTGAGAAGTCACTATTTTTACTCGAGCCTCCAAGAATAAGGATTTCGGGATTATCAAAACTCTCGATTGCGGCAATTGCAGTCTCTGGGGTGGTTGAAAAAGAATCGTTGTAATACTTCACACCCTTGACGGTACTGATTAATTCGAGCCTGTACGGAAGCCCGGTAAATTCCTTAACCACCGGAATAATGGATTTTATATCGACACCAGCCATGCTTGCCGCCAGAATCGCGGCACATACATTTTCCAAGTTATGACTGCCGGGAAGTGCAACGTCTTTCACATCTAAAATCTTTTCCTCTTTATCTCGCATTTTAAGAAAGATTTCATCATTTAGAACATAACACCCCTGCTCGACTTTTTGTTCACGGCTTACTTTATATACTTTTGCATCGGTGTAAATATCGCTTTCATTTGATGCAGGGTAATCGTGGTTTACGATAGCAAAATCGTCTGTATTTTGAAATCTGAGCAGATTCCGCTTCGCATCAACGTACTCCTCAACGCTTTCGTGCCAATCCATGTGCTCACTCGTAATCATCAAGAGCACGGCAATATGCGGGCTCACCTCAAGGTCTTGAAGTTGAAAACTGGATAATTCCAAAACCACAACAGATTCGGGAGTAATATCTTTGAGAAATCCAAGCGGCGGCGTTCCAATATTGCCTCCCAAAAATGCATTTTTACCCCCTTTTTTTAACATTTCATAAATCAGCGTCGATGTAGTTCCTTTACCTTTTGTTCCTGTCACACCGACAATCGGAGCCGGGCATTTCTCGAAAAATAACTTTGTGGCGGATGAAACTCTCACTCCCGCCTTTAGGGCTTCTTGGATTGGGGGGACCGTAAGCCTTACCCCAGGACTTCGAAAGACAATGTCAAATCCTTTTAGGTCGACTGACTCAAATGGTTGGGAAGTAATCGGTATACCTTTTTCCTGCGCTGTCGTTACAAAAGATGACTCAAGATCCTGTGGGGCTTTTTCATCAAACACAAACAACTCCGCTCCGGAATCGGACAAGTATTCAATAAGAGAATTCCCCTCGGCGCCAAGTCCTAAAATTGCTATTTTACGGCCTTTAAATTCGTTCATATTGATCGTATTGTAGCATTCTTTTCGCCCATTACATTCTGAATCGCATCTGTAAAGCTCTCTACGCTGCCTGAAGTTATGTATTCATATTGAGGCTGGATATTGTCCGATGCCAGATTTTCTTTCAGAAGGATTCGTTGGACATGACGAGCCACAGCTCCTCCGGAATCAAGGATTACAACATTTTTCCCAACAATGCTCTGGATTTTTTCCTTAACAAGTGGGAAATGCGAACATCCCAAGGCAAGCGTGTCAATTTGACTATCTCTGAACGGGCGAAGCGTCTGCTCAAGTATACCCTCAAACTCTTGAGTTTCAGTCTCGCCTTTTTCGATTGGAGGAACCAATTCATCGGTTCCAATTGAAATTACTTCACAATCTGCTGCATAGCACTGAATAAGCGAGGCCTGATACTCGCTCTTGGAGGTCGTTGAGGTGGATAAAATGCCAATTTTTTTACTCTTGCTTTGCTCAGCTGCTTTTTTCACAACAGGCACGATTCCAACGATGGGAATATTTGGGAAATCTGCCCTCAGCCTGTCAATACACGTTACCGTTACAGTGTTGCAAGCAAGGATAATAAGTTTTACATGACGACTGGACAGGTAGGAAACTTTAGTGCGGGCAAGTTCGTAGACTTCCTCCTTCGACCTGCCGCCATAGGGACAGTTCATAGAATCTGCAAGGTAAAGAATGCTTTCGTTGGGAAGGAGTTTCTTTACTTCTTGTAGGATACTCAATCCTCCGATACCTGAGTCAAAAATACCAATTGGATTTGTGTTCATGTAGATAAATGCGAGTTGAAAACTGTGTCTGCGCCAAGCGAAGCGAACATGTAGCTGGGGTGGGAATTGAACCCACGACCGCTGCGTTATGAATGCAGTGCTCTAACCGCTGAGCTACCCAGCCGCGAAAAACCCGCGCAACCGTTATTGTACCATATTTGAATTAAAATTAGCCTTGAAATTTGACAAAAAAATGTATGTTTGCTAGCATCAAAAAATATGGATACATTCCTCGGGGGCGTGATTGGCTTTGCCCTGTTCAGCATAACCTCCACACACAGATCTCCTGTTAGAAAAAGACTTCCTCATTTTAGTATCAAAAATGTCCACTTCTCGCCTGAAGTAAGGCTTATTATCGCCAATCACAGTATTCATTTTCACCATTGGATGATTTTCGGTATGATGCTTGTAATCTTTGTTATGCTCACGGGAATAATTCGCTCTGATCTGGTAACAGGATTTCTTTCCGGCTCAACGATCCAGGGGCTCACGTTCGGAGATCGCTTTGTAATCATACAGCGCGTAATTGACCAAATAGACCACGCTTCTTCTCAAATATCACAAATGACCAAATACACAAACTAAAAAATTAGGTCACAAACAAACCTGAGATCGAAAAAAACAATTCAACGGAACTATCTTTTCATCACCATACTCTGCCATCAACCAAAACTCCTGCATAACAAGGATTTGAACAAGCTGTATCACTAGAATAATTAAAAACGCTTTTTTTGAAAACCGTATTTTACTCGTTACAACGTATGAAGCAAAGATTATGAGAAATGGCGAAAATATCATCCATATTCTACCGATTTCTCCTTGAACTTTTCCCGAAAGAATCAATAGTAGAAACGTAATAGTAAAAGCTGCTAGAAAAACATTTATTCGCTCTGGAGTCTTTGTTTTTACCTCACTTAAGACATTCTTTATACTTGCAAGGTACAAAATAGATGCAGGTATCCCTGTGTAAACAAAAAAGTCATAAAATGTGTAAAATACCCAGACAGCATAAGGGCGAACCGGAAGCACACTTGCGGCAACGTATGCTACTTCGATTGAATTGTAATGGAAAAAGATCAAAAGAAAAAAGGGCAATAAAAGAAAACCGGAGAGAAAATAGACCGCCTCGAGTATAAAAAAGGTAAGAGTGAAATTTTTTTTCAAAAACCGGATGAAGTGGTATATGAATAAAACTATTACAAATGGGAATAAAGACAAACTCATAAATACTCCAATAGATAAAATAAAACCCGACAGTGTTTTTCTGAACCACCCCACACCCTTTATTCCAAAATACAGCGACCCAAAACCAAACAGCGGTAACAACACATCGTTGATTGGGGAAAAAAATATCAGGTTCGGAAGAAACAGGTAGAAAACGGCAGACCTAAAAGCAACGTTCACTCCACAGAGATACTTTACAAGATAATAGAGCGGAAAAAGCGTAAAAAAAGACAGGAGAGGTATTGCCATAGCATGAAAAAGCGCGGCGGTTCGTTCGTGGGCTGTCATCTCAAACCATAAAATTCTAACCGTATCACTTCCGGGAACCAAAGAATTACCAATATGTGAGATGTAAGGTATTTTCTCGATTGTTTGATTAGCAGCCCAAAACCAAAGCACAGAACCTGCAGGGTGACTAACTGCATGCCCCACATTTGTTGGAAGCATATCTGCATAACTTTTTAGATATTCAAAGGGATTTGTAACACTGAGTGATTCTGTAAAATAACCATTTATTTCCTGATGAATAATTCTGTGAAGCAGAACCGGAACTCCTGCTCTGCTGTAGTGAAATACTGACAAAAGAAAAAAATATCCGAGAAAAACGAATAGAAATAGTATTTTCTTTTCATTATGTTTTATGAATTCAGTTCTTCCATCGTACCGTGCAAAAAAATAAAAAATTATCGAAGCAGCAATAATTGGGATTGGCAATTTCCACAAAGTATTGGTGAACGAGTATTCCCACCTCCACCCAAATGGCCATACCTCTGGACCTCTTAAAAGCGGAGTTATATCAAGAGCAATCGATACACAAAAGACAAAGGTAATACCAACTATTAATAATATGTAGCGAGGTATTTTAGGCAGGTGGAATAGATCAACAAATTTCATTCTCACAAACGTGGCAACTGCGGAGGGGGGGAGATTCGAACTCCCGGTCACCTTGCGGCGACAAGCACTTTCCAAGCGCTCGCACTAGGCCACTATGCGACCCCTCCCTTCGTTTGCGCTCAGGGCAAGCCTTATGAGGTTGAATTATGAATCAAGACCTATGAATTTGCAATACGCTCGATCAAAGGAAATGCTTCTTCATACACCTTCTTATCGCTTTCGTAAGAGAGCCTCTCCATAACCTTGTCTACCGGCAACCACTCTACCGCTTCCATCTCATGATCGCGCTGGTCTATATTTCCTCCTAAATGCTTCATAATGTAGTAGTAAACGGTTTTTTTTCTCTTCTCCCCATCCATTACATACCAATACGTAACCGGAGTCAGCTTTTCCACAATTTCGGCTTCAATTCCCGTCTCTTCCTTTACCTCACGAACCGCAGTACTTTCCTTACTCTCCC
Source organism: uncultured Gammaproteobacteria bacterium (assembly GCA_964490835.1). Lineage (GTDB taxonomy): Bacteria > Patescibacteriota > Microgenomatia > Levybacterales > GWA1-39-11 > CAZBEA01. Next base: position 36,046 of record CAZBEA010000001.1, on the reverse strand, counting down.
CTTCAATTGTGTCTCCAATAAATCCTTTTGGGAAAACCCATCCATGATGCTGAGAATGCTGCGAAACAAGAATAAGTAACCGGGAATCTTCTTTTCTAAAAACAATTCCTCCCGCAGAAAATTCAAATTTCATACTTCTATTCTAACCGAGCTATTGCTTTGGTGGCAACTCGGTGAACGACATGTCAAACCGAGGCCTTTGTGAGGAAGATTTTGGACAGTTTGCTTCCAAAAATTCTTGAAGTTTTAGATCCGTAACAACCGGCACTTCCTCGCTCGGAAATTCCTTGTTATCCAGAGGACACCCTTCACAACTTACTAATGCTGCGAAGTCTGCGGAGCCTTTTCTGTCAAAGATTGGGGATTCGGGGTCCACAACTCCGGTTGACCATGTCGCTACATCCGCTCCACAATTTGGTATACCCTCAGGTGAAAATCGCATAACGATAATTCTATCACTGTGTGACTATAATTCAAGAAAAGGTTTTGGGATTTAAGCCATTCCGAGTGCAAGGTCTTCTTGATATGCCTTGGCAACAGCGCGCGCTATAGCCGGAGCCACAGTTTTATCAAGGGGAGACGGAAGAATTTCATCGACAGTTGGGTTCTTTACAGTCTTTGCAAGAGCAAATGCTGCCAAAATTTTCATATGATTTGTGATTACTTTTGCCCTCGCGTCGAGCGCACCCCTGAAGACTCCCGGAAAAGCAAGAACATTATTTACCTGATTTGGAAAATCGCTTCTCCCGGTTCCTACAATAAAAGCACCGGCTTTCTTTGCGACATCGGGCATAATTTCGGGAATTGGGTTTGCCATTGCAAGAATAATAGGTCTCTCTGCCATTTTCTTAATCCATGTCGATTTTAAAACGTTCCCTGTGCTAACCCCGATAAAAACGTCTGCCCCAACGAGCGCTTCTTGAAGAGTACCGGACTTATCTCCCCTATTGGTAATCGATGCAAGCCTCATTTTCCACGCGTTATTTTGTATGTCGGGACGAGTTTTATGTATTACACCTCCGGAGTCACAAACGATAATCTCTTTGACCGGTTCGCAAATTTTTGGATCATGACCGACACAAAGCAATAGATTTGCAATGGCAGTCCCGGCAGCTCCTGCACCATTAATTACGACACGCAAATCAGTCAGTTTTTTCCCAGCCAATTTTGCCGCATTAATAAGTGCTGCAAGCAACACAATTGCCGTCCCATGCTGATCATCATGAAACACCGGAATTCCTATATCTTGCAGTGCATCTTCTATTTCAAAACATCTTGGAGCGGCAATATCTTCCAGATTTATTCCACCAAAAACAGGAGCAATGTTTTTGACCAAATTGATCACCTCGAATGGATTTTGCGTTTGTACGGTAATTGGGAATGCATCGATTCGCGCATATTCCTTAAAAAGAATTGCTTTCCCTTCCATAACGGGAATTGCCGCATAGGGCCCGATATTCCCGAGTCCAAGCACCGCAGATCCATCGGAAATAATTGCTACCGCATTATTTTTAATCGTCAAGTCGTATGCCCGCAGCGGATCTTCGGCAATAGCTTTTGAAACTCCGGCAACTCCGGGGGTGTAAACTAAAGACAAATCGTCCTTTGTCCTGATAGCTACTTTTGATTTAACTTCTAATTTACCTTTTTTCTTTTTGTGAAACTGTATAGAGCGTTCGTATATATCCATAAAAATTATGCTGCTCGCTTGGGCAGTACTTCAGTCGTGCCTGTTACTACCTGTACCGAACAAAGCGAACGTGCGGAGGGTACAGGATTCGAACCTGTGTTCCCTTGCGGGACGAAATTTCGAGTTTCGCGCCTTAAACCACTCGGACCAACCCTCCCAGCAAAACCTAATATGTCTCTCACTCTAAACCATATTAGGCTTTCCTTTCGTAAAAATTTCAATAAACCAAAGTGTAAAAAAGCTTTTACTTATGAAATGCGCGCCTGGCGGGAGTCGAACCCACAACCTTTGGATCCGCAATCCAATGCTCTATCCATTAAGCTACAAGCGCACTTCTTTTATTGTAAAACAAGCTAGAGTATTGTATTCGATTTGAAGAAAGTTCGCAATTATTCCGACTTTTTCTCGAGAGGAAAGTTTCTCGCTAGCCAATCGCCCGATGACTCGACAAAGGTTCTTTTGACGTACTCTCTGTACGGAAGGTATTTAACAAGAACCTGCTTCACGTGTTCGCGACTCAAGTCCCCAAGACACATTTGTATTTCACCTGGAATATACGCCTCGGTACGAATAACCAAAACGTCCATTCCGGAAATTCTCTTAAAGTAAAAATCATACAATTCTTTCCATAAAAAAAAGTTATCCTCAAATTTCACTCCCTGATTACTAATGCGGTAATGAAAATCTCGCGGAGCAACAGACGCCAGCGCAAGCGACAAAAAAGTGAGTGCAAAAACAGTGAGCATTAAAACGTACTCATGAAATAGAAACAAAATAATACTTATAAGAAGAACAAGAAGAATTACTGAGGCATAAAACTCCCTACCCTTTTTTGTGTAAGGTCTGCCCGGCGCACTCCAGGAGAGAAGAGTTCGAATTGTATCTTCATGGTGTCGATGCTCTGCGGGATGATGATCGTGATGAGCAGATTCGGTCATATACATCAATTTATGCATAAAAGGCTAAAAAAATGCAAGTTTTGACGCGAATTTGGTGCCGGAAATTACAGCTCGAGAAGATTGGTAGTGTTACCTGACTTGTTATCTTTGATGAATTGGAGATATCTTTCGGTCGAAGAGAGTCTTTTGTGTCCGAGTACCTTCGAAAGAAAAATAATCGAAACACCGTTCTTCAAATGATGTGCAACAAATGTATGGCGCAGATCGTTAATTTTGGCATTCTCAATTCCTGCTTTTCTAAAATATCGCTCAATCGCATCTCGTATGTTTCGGACTAAAAAGGGTTTCCCTGTTTTGGTGACAAACACATGATCATCTGAAGTTTGAGGTCGTGTTTTTATGTATCGGTCCAGCGCATCCGATGCTCTTTTATTCATCGGGACCTCGCGCTCAGGATGACCTTCTTGAGCTCTAATAAAAAGCGTACTTGTTCTGATGTCACTCGTTCGGAGATTTGCGAGCTCACCGATTCTAATTCCGGTTTGGAGGAGAACTTCGATAATCGCATAAATCCTTCCGTCACTTGAAGCTGCGTCTCTGAGAGCTCGATACTCAAGCGGTGTTAATATTCGAGGCGGGTTAAGTTCATATTTTGGATGCTCAACTATGAGAGACGGGTCATCTGTTACCATTTCCGAGATTTTAAGATATCGATAGAATGTTCGAGTCGAATTGAGTTTGCGTGACAGTGATTTGGGGGTGTACCCGTCGCCTTGAAGTTTGGTTAGAAATGCCTGAATGTCGCTGCTTGAAACCTCATGAACATTATGCTTGTTCAGGTCTTCCAAAAAGCTTACTAATTGATCAATATCCTTGCCGTATGCGAGAATAGTAGCTGAAGCACGCTTTTTGCCTTTCAGATAATTCTGAAATTCACTGTGCGCGTCACGCATCTTTATTGGATTTGTACCGTTTGCCATTTGATTCATGGTGTGTTAAGAGCCTATAATATCAGTTGCCTGTAGCTTTGTCAATAATGAAAAAGTTAATTTTAATTGGAATAATCGCATTACTTTTAATCGCAATTTATCGGATTATCTTTCAGATAAAGGATTCTACAGAGTCAATAAAAAAAGCAGAAATTTTACAAAGCGAACTAAATGAAAATGCAAAAAAAAATGCTTTTTTGAAAGAAAGGCTCCAATTTGTGCAGACCGACGAGTTTATTAAAGAAGAGGCACGCAACGAGTTAGGTCTGGTCCAGAAAGATGAATATGTTATTCTTGCACCTCCACCTGAAGAACGGGAATTTGAAGAATTGGTAGAGAATACTCCAAACTGGAAGAAGTGGTTTGAACTGCTTTTCTAGAATATCGTGTTGCGGAGCAAGGAATCGCACCTTGTCTGGGAGATTATGAGCCTCCTGTGCAGCTTTACACTACCCCGCTACCATGTATTATACCTAACAGCGCCACTCTCGGTCAAATCGCTGCCTCATTTGTGTTTTTGAAAGCTTTTAGGTAAAATACTTAAGTCTTATGAAAAGAGAATCACTTTCAGCAGATAAAAGATCGGTCCTCGGCAAAAAGGTAAAGAAATTACGCCGCGATGGCATAATGCCGGCTAACGTGTACGGACAGGGTCATAAATCCGTGGCAATTCAAATCCCGATCAAAGAATTTATGACTGTTTATAAAAGCGCCGGTGAAACAGGCGTTGTCGATCTTTCGTTCGAAAAAGAAACGCTTCCTGTTCTAATTCATAGCGTGCAAAAAGAACCTCGAACTCAAGACGTGCTACACGTGGATTTTCTCGTCGTTAATTTGAAACAAAAGATTACAACCCGAGTTCCACTTGCCGCTGTTGGGGAGGCTGTTGCTGTCAAAGACAAACTTGGAATTCTTATTCAAGTTCACCCGGACGTTGAAATTGAAGCACTTCCTACTGACCTTCCGGAGAAGGTTGAGGTAGATGTCCAAACTCTTGCTAACGTGGGTGACCACATACTCGTTGGGGATATTAAGGCTCCCTCAACATTTACAATCATCACGGACCCAACACAGATCGCGTTCAAGATAGACGAACTTGTACAAAAAGTTGAAGAACCCGAAGCTGCACCCGCAGAAGAAGGTGCCGAAGGAGCAGAAGGTGAAACACCGGCAGGTGACCAGGCTCAAACCGCAGAGGAGGGTGGATCGGAACCATCCGAGACTCAATCCGAAGAATAATTTATTCCTCCATAATTACATCGCGTAATTCTAAAGCCTTTTTCGATTTTGGATCCTGAATAAGCGCTTGCTCTATATACATCAAAGCTTCTCTTGTATACCCCATCGCATACGAATATCGCGCAGCTTGTATGAGTCCATCGGGAAAATCCGGATGAGTCTTTGCTACTTCCCTCCAATAATAATATTCTTTCACCGCTCCTCGTGATTGTTCTATCGACTTCTGATACGACTTTGAAACCAGTAAAAGCACCGTTACTAAAACCGCAAATGAAGCGATAGTAAACAAGACAAAAAGACGAACAAGATGATTGTAGTAATCGGCGAGTTGAACCGTAACCGGTGGCTTTAGTTGAATAAATTTGTTTTTTGCACGAGTTACTTTTTCCTTTACTTTTTTCACAGTTTTATTATACCCGAATCTTTGTTGACACGAGAAGATTTTAAACTTATTATGTCATCATGTGCGGGATATTCGGGTATATTGGTGAGCGTGATGCGGTAAAAATTGTATTTAACGGACTGAGGACTTTGGAATACCGGGGGTATGATTCTTGGGGCATTTCCTGGAACAGTGGAAAAACCCTCGCTACTATTAAAGAGGTCGGCAAGCTCCCCGCCTCATCCCCTATTACAACTGTTTCGCATATTGCAATCGGTCACACCCGTTGGGCCACACACGGGGGAGTTACCCGTGAAAATGCTCATCCGCATCTCGATTGCACGAAAACAATAGCTGTTGTTCATAATGGCATTATTGAAAATTACTCAAATCTAAAAGCTAATCTTGTGGCTAAAAACCACAAATTCAGTTCAGAAACAGACACCGAAGTCTTTTCACACCTACTTGAGGAGTTATCAAAAAAACTTCCGTTCGGTGAAGCGGTACGAAAAGGATTTGGGGAACTTGAAGGTCTTAACGCTTTTCTCATAATTAACTCTCAAACCAATGAAATCTACGCGGTAAAAAACGGCTCACCTATGGTCATCGGTGAAGGGAAAAGGGGTGAATTCTATGTCGCCTCAGATCCGGCAGGAATAATGGAACACACTAATACCGTTCTTTTTGTTGAGGATAATGTTTTTATAAAAATTGGCAAGAGTATCGAGAGTTTTGATATGCGCGGGAAAAGGGGTGAAATCCTGTTTCAAACACTTTCATGGAAAAAAGAGGTGCCTACCAAAGACGGGTACGACCATTTCTTGCTGAAAGAAATATCCGAACAACCGGACTGCATAAAAAGGATTGCTGAACGTGACGCAGCTCAAATCGATCATTTTGCGGAACAAATCAAAAAAGCCTTTGGAACATATGCAATCGGATGCGGAACCGCTTCGTATGCTGCTCTTGCGGGACAGTATCTTTTCTCCAAGATTGCAGGCAAACATATTAATTTTTCTGTTGGCTCTGAATTTTCGTATCTGCAGGATTTTTTGACTCCGAAAAGTGCGGTACTTGCAATCTCCCAGAGTGGCGAAACGATTGATATAATCGACCCCGTCACACGAGCTAAAAAAATTGGATCGACAATTTTATCCCTCACAAATGTCTATGGCTCAACCCTTTTTAGAAAATCGGATCAATCGCTCCTTCTTGATGCGGGACCAGAAATTGCAGTCGTGGGGACAAAAAGCTACGTCTCGATGGTATCACTCCTTTTACTCCTTGCCTATTCAATAAAAGGGGATCTTACGGAAGGCAAACAGCTCTTACGCAAAGCGGCTGAGGACATTACAAAAACGCTACAGAAAAGGACATCCGATATTAAAAGGGCTTCAGACATTATTGCAAAGGCACCTGCCGTGTTTGTAATTGGCAGGGGGCTTTCGTATGCAACAACTCTTGAGACTGCTTTAAAAATTAAGGAAACTGCGCTCATCCATGCCGAAGGTTTTGCAGGAGGAGAACTCAAACACGGCGTTCTTGCTCTCATTGAGAAGGGCACACCCTGTATCGTAATCGCTCCAAACGATGAAACGCACAACGATATCCTTTCAAACGCTCAAGAAATTCGAACAAGGGGAGGGTATATCATGGGAATAGGGCCAAAAAACAGTGACATTTTTGATCTGTGGCTTGAGACTGAGGATCTCGGGAACGCAACATTATTATCACAAGTTGTGATTTCACAACTCCTTGCGTACTATGCAGCACTGAAGCGGGGGGTAGAAGATCCTGACAAACCACGCAATCTGGCAAAGAGTGTAACGGTGAAGTAATTATTTTGAAGCAGGCCAAGATTCGATTATTAGCATCTTTTCCGACAACCCAAGACGGGTTGAAATTTCTTCGGTTATAAATGGCATAATAGGGTGAAGGAGTTTTAGAAGAGTAAAGAATAACGATTCCAAAACAATCATAGGCTCGGTATTCTTAATTAAATCGAATTCTGTGTCGATTCGAATTTTAACATCCTCGATGTACTTATCTGCAAACTGGTGCCATGTAAATTCATATAACTTGTCTGAGGCAAAATTAAATTGATAGTTAGCTAAATACTTTGTGACGTCTTCAACCAGCTTTTCTTCGGCTTCAATGAATTTCTTATCTGATTCATCCTTTGCTAATTGTTTTAGCTGTGAAATTGTTTTGGGTACAACAGTCTTAAACCTTGTCTGACCTCGTTTCATTTCGATAAATCGTGCAATGTTCCACAATTTATTAGTGAATTTTCGCGCGGCATCAAGAGTAGGGTACGAAAGAGACTGATCATTTCCGAGCGCTGTTCCGTAGACAAGAGCAAATCGCACAGCGTCTGCTCCATATTGGTCAGCAAGCTCGATTGGGTTCACCACATTTCCTTTAGACTTACTCATTTTCTTTCCTAATGGGTCGTTTACAAGGCCGTGAAGAACGACGTGTCGGAAAGGAACTTTACCCGTCGCATAAATTCCGAGCATTACCATACGAGCTACCCACCATCTGAGAATGTCGTAGCCGGTTTCCATAACAGATGTAGGATAGAATTCCTTCAATTCGTCCTTTCCGAGCGACTCAAGTGTTGCAAATGGCCACTGACCCGAAGAAAACCACGTATCAAATGTGTCCTCGTCCTGAACCCAATCCTCACCCAGTGGAGCATCACCTTCCGTCACGATCCATTCACCGGTTTTGGTATTCTTCCATGCAGGAACTCTGATCCCCCAAACAACTTGACGAGAAATATTCCAATCTCGAATGTTCTCTAAAAACTGGAAATACAATTTCTCAAAATTCTTAGGGAAAATCTTTACATCTCCCGTTTTAACAGCCTCGATTGCGGGTGTGGCAAGCGGTTTCATTTTAATGAACCATTGCTCAAGAGGTAGCGGCTCGATTGGATTTTTACATTTATAGCAAAGTCCAATTCTGTGCGTATATTTTTCGTCAATCTTTTCAACCAAGTCCTTGGCCTGCATTTCCTCGATAACTGCTTTCCGAGCTTGCTTTATATACATTCCTTCAAATTTCCCCGCATAATGATTCATCTTGCCATCAAACCCGATAACTTGCTTTATGGGAAGACTGTGTCTTCTACCCGTATCAAAATCATTAAAATCGTGCGCTGGAGTAATCTTCACAACTCCTGTTCCAAATTCCGGATCGACCATTTCGTCTGCAATAACAGTAATTTTTGCCTGCCCTAAAACCGTCTCAATTTCAATTTCTTTTCCAACATATTTTTGGTACCGATCATCATCCGGATGAACTGCAACGGCGGTATCTCCAAACTTTGTCTCTGGACGGGTCGTAGCGAGCACAAGTGGGCCATATTTAATGTAATAGAGTGGATTTTGTCTTTCTTCGTACATAACTTCGAGGTCTGAAAAGCTGGTACCATCGAATGTACAATAATTGACAAGTCTCAGATCACGATATACGAGTCCGTCATCGTGGAGTTTTTTAAATGTGCGATATACGATCTTTACAATATCCGGATCCATTGTAAATCTAAGCCTTGACCAGTCAAGAGAAAAACCAAGTTTGCGAAGTTGAGATTCCATTCCCCCTCTATTTTTATGCACAAAATCCCAAATATCCTGAAATAGCTGTTCACGCTCAAAATCAAAGCGTGACTTTCCCTGTTCTCTTAAATGCTTTTCGTACACAAATTGCGTTTCAAACCCGGCATGATCTGCGCCAGGCAGCCATAAGGTTTTGTCTCCCTTCATCCTGTGGTAGCGAATCAGAATATCCTCGACAACATACATCGCATGCCCGAAGTGGAGTGGAGCATTGGCGTTGGGCGGGGGAAGAATAATAGTATACGGATCTCCCGTTGCCTTCGGATTTGGTTTGAAGTAACCCTCCGATTCCCACTTTTCGTAAATAGCGTCCTCTACCTTTTTATGGTCATATATCTTATCCATGAGCCCAATTCTATCATACCAATTTCCATTTCCAACTATCAAAGATCTTCAAAGCCACCGAAAAAGTTGTAAGATAGAGGATATGAAAATGCTAACCATTTTTACCGATGGAGCCTCAAGAGGCAATCCGGGACCCGCGTCGTGCGGATTTGTTGTGTATGAAAATGACCACCTCCTCGTCGAGCGGGGAATACACCTTGGGATCCAGACCAATAATTACGCAGAATACCAGGGCGTCATAAAAGCACTTCAATGGGTGCTGGAGAATTATGGGAATGACTCACCGATACAATTCAAAATGGATTCGATGCTCGTAGCAAGCCAAATGAGCGGAAAGTGGAAAATAAAACACGAGATAATTCGAAGTCTTTATTTTACGGCCAAGAATCTTGAAAAAGAATTCCCATCGGTCACGTATCAACACGTAGCAAGGGAAGAAAACACCGAAGCAGATCGGATGGCAAATTTTGCGCTTGATAACGCATAAATTCTGGAAAACCCGCGCCCTATCATCTACACTATATAATATGCCCGTTCTCCTGTCCGAAGAAGAAATTGATAAAGATCGACCGGTCTTGTTTTTTTATACGAACGACAAGGCGTATGCAAAACCATTTTTTCTTCACTATCAAGATAATTTTAAACTATTGGTAATCTCCGCATCCAAGCCTCAGCTTCAGAATCCATTTTATTTTCTTTCAACACAAGAACTCGAAAAGTATAACGGGATTGCGGATAAAATCGAATATGGAATTATTCACCTAACTTCACAAAACGATAAAGTCTATGCGCAAAGACTTATTTCACTCGCTACCAAAACAAATCCTATTCCCCTCGTATTTCTTATTCCGGTCAGACTCTTGGGTGAGTTTACCGATCTTTTGCTGCAATACAATAATAGTCCGAAGATCTCATTTTTGCTTTTAGGGGATGTCTACTCATCACGGTTCAAAATCAACAACACGGTATCAACAATATTGGAAGAGCTTGGCACAAAACACACATTTCAAATTGAGGGGAACGATCTTGAACCGACTTTTCCGATTTCATTCGAAGACACTCTGTCGGCAATCGCATCGGTTCTTTTCTCGAGTCGTAAGAAAGCAGGAGTATATTATTTGTTTTATCGTCACCCTCAGTCGATAGCGACGCTTGTTCAGCTCGCCAAACGGGTTGAACCCGAGCTTACTGTCTCGTATAAAGAACCCACTGCGCATATTAAGCGTTATACAACTCACGATGAAATCGAACATTTTCTTTACCAAAAACTATCCAAAAAGGGACACTATCTTGAAGCTGTTCTTGAAGGGTTTGAAAAAACCATTGCTCCTTTTTTTTCCAACAATCCAAGATCCGAAATGCCCACCTCCTCTACTCTTGAATCACCTGCTCAACCGCCACTTGACAAAAAAGGCTCAAAAAAAGAGCGAAAAATTACAAAACAACACCTTAAAAGAGTAGCGTTGTTCTGGATGATACTTTCGGCTGTTATTCTCTTTGTCTTATTGTTACTCGGTGCACTCATTTACATTCAAGCTCTGAGCGTTAAAAAGGACTATGAGCGAGGTGATTTCGGTGCAGTAACCAAAAAGGCAAGTCAAATCCACACACTCCTTGTCTCGGTCGATCCAACGGTGCGATTAGGATTTAAGGTATTATCACTTCTTCCTTTTACAGACGATGTACGCTCAGAATATCTGGTGTTTTATGACGTAATTTCGCTGGGAGACACACTTTACAAGACCGAACAAATTGCCAAGAAGATTCCAACCGGACTTGAGTTACCCGAGGTAAAACAAATTACGCGAGACGCTGTTTTTTCGTACTTTCAGGCACAACGTCTGTTAAGTAAAATTGACAAGCAGAACATACTCTCAGATAGAGACGAGACACAGTATCTTGCCATATCCCCGTTGCTTCCCGATATTCTTGGTTATTCGGGCAAAAAAACATATCTTCTTCTTTTTCAGAACAACCACGAACTTCGCCCAACCGGAGGATTCATCGGTACGATCGGCACGCTTGTTCTGGCCGATGGTAAAATCGAGTCTCTTGACATAGAGGATGTGTATGAGCTAGATGGCCAACTTACCAAACATGTCGAACCACATTACATCGTACGTAAATATCTCCAACCACACATGTACCTCAGAGACAGTAATTTTGATATCAATTTTGAAGAAAGCGCGCAAAAAGCCGCCCAACTCTATTCACTTGAGACAGGGCAACAAGTTGACGGGGTCATTGCAATAAATTATGAAGTGTTGGAACGAATATTGGCAATAACCGGACCTATTACAATTGAGACATTGAATCTCACGTTCGATCAAGATACTGCCTTTGATACGATCCAAAATGAAATTCACAAAGACTTCTTCCCCGGTTCTACCCAAAAAAAGGACGTCTTAACCGGCCTGTTTGAAAAAATTGATGATCAGATTATGGGAGATCCCGAGAAGACTTCACAATTTCTTGGTTTAATACCGTTAATGATGAAAGAAAAGCATATTCTCTTCGCATTCAAACAACCCTCTATTCAAAAAATAATAAGCTCGCTGAATCTGACAAACGATATCTCAGACTACAGAATCCTTGATAGGCGGACTCTTCGTGATTTCGTATTCATAAACGAAGCAAATATCGGTTCAAACAAAGTAAACCAGTATGTTACCAGAGAAATTGGCTATACGCTTGATATTTCAAAAGACATTCCGGAAGGAGTTGTAAAAATCATAATCGAAAACAGATCTCCAAAAGATGATTATTTATCATATTTTAGAATCGGCTTGCCGTACAAAAGTGTCGTGAATTCGATCACAATCGACGGAACAGAACAACAACTGACGCAGGCAGTCACAGATTTTCAAATTTATGAAAATCGCAATTATAAAGCGCCGGCGGGGCTGGAGCTAGATAACAATTTCCAATACGAAAAACAAATCTATGGATTTGTCCACGCGGTTCCCAAAGGTAAAAGACAGATCATCGAAGTCGGCTTCAGCAGCTCGCTTGCGCCTCGCTTTACCGGAGTGATGACCTATTCCCTTTTATATCAAAAGCAGCCGGGGACCCAAACTTATCCTCTTCATTTCACTCTAAAATTTCCACATACATATACCGCAGATGCAGCCGAAATTTCTTCATTTGGTGACGGCAGCGTCACGTTCCAAAAAAACATCTCAACAGACGAGGAATTTAATGTGAAACTCTTGACCAAACCCTCCGGCTAAGAAAACCCCCTGGAATTTAGTCTGCAAATATGAATACTACCATCAACGAATTTCCATTCAATCTAACTGTTGAAATACCGACACGTTCAATTTTTTGATCGAGAAGAATTGTTTTAGACGAAAGACCTGCGATAAGCGATGGGACAACCAATGTACTGCTGTCTGATACCACGGTTACTGTCTTTGCATGTGAAAAAAGTGTACCGCGCTCTCCCAAAACACTTGCCAAGTGCGAAGACTGATCTTCAATTTCACCTTCCTGAGCGTATTTTACCGCCATATCCATAGCCAGAGACGATAGTATCTCCTCTTTAATAAGAGCTTCTCTGCCAGCGGTTTTTCTGAAATTATTAATAGCCCGCACTATCTCCTCAGCCTGATCCGTAGATATAATATTTTTGGTCTGAAATCGTAGATCTTTTCTCTCGTCTTCTTCATTTACGACCAGAACATGTAGTGCGTTTGAGGGATCATCGGTGTAGATTTTTTGAATCCCTACATCGCTTTGGAAAGTTGCAACAAGTAATCTTTTTACGATAACAGACGATGTAACCAGCGACTTGGCTTGCGCGGGTATTGGGAGCGAAACAAAAACATGCACAATAATCCAAACAAGACTTAAAAATCCCCCGGTCGCCACAATAACAGTCAGCGGGATTTTAATCTTGGGATTCATTACATACGCACCGATTTTTTCCTTGACTACGAAATGCGAAACTAGCCCGCTCAGAACAACACAAGTCACCCACACCCCAAGTAGTGCAACTCCGTCTGCGATTCCTTTCGAAATAAAGAATGAGTCCTGGAGAAAATAGGAAGGGAAACGGTACAAGAATAGTGCTAAAAACGACGAAAAAACGAGCAAAATCGTCCTTTTAATTACAATTCCTATATTATATGACTCCTCTTCGATAACATACCCCACAAATGCAAAAAGGATGATACAGTCAAAAAGCGTGAAAGGAATGTTGTCAATGAAAGACTTGAGAAGTGCAGCTAAATCATTCAGTGACATATGTATATGATATAATATTTCAATTCAGAAGTGATAGCTTCCGCAGTATGAAACGCCTCCGACACGGCAAAAATACAATCTTATCTGTGGCCAAAAAACCACAAACTATTCCATATCTATTCCTAAAATTACTCTGGAAAATTAAAATTGTTCTCTTCTTGTCTCTTCTTCTCACATTCTTGGTTTTTGCGTACTTTTTCGTTCTGAAAGACATACCGTCTACAACAAGAATTGGGCGAACCGACTTCCCCCAGTCTACATACATTTATGATCGCAACGACAAACTCCTCTATACAATATTTGCATCCAAAAATCAGTCATTTGTCCCACTCGACAAAATTCCAAAACATCTCCAGCAGGCAACGATCGCTCTTGAAGACAAAGACTTTTACAACCACGGAGCAATCGATATTCGCGGAATTGTCAGAGCTTTCTATTTCACCGTTTTCAAAGGTGAAACCCAAGGTGGATCATCTATTACCCAACAGCTTGTTAAAAATTCGCTTCTTACGTTTGAACGCACACTCACTCGAAAAGCAAAAGAGGTCATATTGGCCTACATCGTAGAAAGCATCTACAGTAAAGATAAAATTTTGGAAATGTACCTCAATCAAGTAGCCTACGGTGGAACTGCGTATGGTGTTCAAGCTGCAAGTCAAACATATTTTAATAAACAGGTGTCAGACTTGACTCTCGAAGAAAGTGCATTCCTTGCAGCACTTCCGCGCGCGCCCTCCTTGTACTCTCCCTTTGGATCGCACCCAGAACTTGGAAAGGAGCGACAACTTCGCGCTCTACGCACAATGCGAGAGGAAGGGTATATCACCGAAGCCCAGGAAAAAGAAGCAGCGAGCAAACCTCTTGTTTTCTCAGAAATTCGGGACAAAATTGAAGCCCCTCATTTTGTTTTTTACGTAAAAGATCTCCTCACACAAAGGTACGGAGAGCAGGTTGTCGAGCGGGGGGGACTTCAGGTTAAGACCTCGCTTGACCTTGAAATCCAAAAGCTCGCGGAAGATGTTGTTGCTTCTCGGGTCGCTGAGATGGAGCAATATGATATATCTAATGCGGCAACCGTTGTTACAAAACCTGGCACCGGAGAGGTTCTTGCAATGGTAGGATCACGTGATTATTTCGATACCGAAAATGACGGGAATGTAAACGTCACCCTTGCTCTTCGCCAACCGGGGTCTTCGATCAAACCGATCGTATATGCAACAGGACTTTCGATGGGCTATAACGCTGCAACTCCGTTTGTAGATAAGGAGACCTGTTTCCCCAACCAAGGTGGAAAATCGTACTGTCCCAAAAACTACGACGGGAAGTTTCACGGAGTTGTTCAAATGAGACACGCGCTTGCCAATTCGTACAATATTCCGGCCGTAAAAATGCTTAAAGCTGTCGGGATGGAACAGATGATAGCAACCGCGTCTGCGATGGGAATTAAAACCTTCACGGAGCCCGAGCGCTACGGTCTCTCACTTTCTCTGGGAGGAGGAGAGGTAAGAATGATCGATATGGTAGAGGCATTTGGGGTTTTTGCAAATGGTGGGTATAAAATTCCAATTCAGCCGATATTAAAAGTTACGGACAGTAAAGGAAAAGTAATTGATGAATATAAGGCACCAAAGAGTCCGATTTTCGGTGAAAAAGTGCTTCCCGATGGTGTGGCATTTGTCATCTCGCATATTTTGTCGGATAACGGGGCCCGAAGCGCCGCATTTGGATCAAATTCGGTGCTTCAAATCGGAAAATATCCGGTATCTGTAAAAACAGGTACTACAAATGATTATCGTGACAACTGGACCATTGGATATACTCCTTCTTTTGTGACGGCTGTTTGGGTAGGGAATAATGACAATACTCCAATGAACGGAGTTGTATCTGGTGTTACCGGTGCTGCTCCCATCTGGAACGCTATTATGAAAGAGCTCGTGGCAAAAGTTCCTCCTGAGCCTCCAGCCAAACCAACAAACGTCATCGGCATGCAAGTGTGTAGCACGTCAGGGCTGCTACCTCCACCCGAAGGTACTCCGGATCGATGCCCAACACGATTTGAATATTTTATTAAGGGGTACGCTCCCGGTAGAACCGATCCGGGGAGAACTGCGGTAACAATCGACAAGGGTACAAATGACCTGGCAAAAAAAGATCAAGTAGATAATATAGAACCACGAAGTGAAATAATTGTCTCCGACCCGACAGGAGATCAATATTGTGTCACCTGTCCTCGACCTGAACCGAGCCCAACCCCTGCTCCTTAAGATTTCCTTCCCCAAAACAACCCAAACGAAAGCGCTGTTAACAAAGCGCCTTGGTGAAGGGTAATAAAATAATGATCAAATAGCGAGGCAAAAAGTATTGTAATCACCAGAAGAATTTTCAGCTCTCTTTCTTCTGAGTGAGGTTTCGAAAGAACTTTTCTGACTGTTTTAATGATTCCCCAACTCAACAGCAAAACCCCGGCCATTCCGGTTTGGATCAGAACAAGAACCGCAACATTATGAGGAGGTTGGAGAAAATATGGCGAAATCTCCCTTTCAGCTTCAATTTGATAATAAAAATATTGATTTAACCCAACACCTGAAAATACTTTTTGACCAAGATAGCGAGCAACTCCCAATGCATGTGTGAGGCGATCGACAAAATCATTTGTGAGCACGGCTGGCACAAATCGGTCAGAGAAAAAGAACGTGAAAATTCCCGCTACTACAATAAAAACTGCCAGACCGATTCGTTTTTTAATAAGATCGAGAAAAAGAAGAAGTGCACCACAAAAAACAAGAAGCCTTGAGAAAGTAAGAAAAATTCCACACAAGATAATCACATACGTACATCTGTACAAAAATATATACGATGTTCTCTTGGAAAGAGCTATTAACCATCGTGTAAAAAGAAGAGCAATAAAAAGATAGAATGCCAAAACATTTGGGTGCGGAAAGGTTGCATATGGCCTCAAAATAAGACTTCCATCGAGTGAAAACCGGGCAATTCCCGGGGTAGAAAGAGAGAAATTCCTTTCACCAAGAAAATAAAACAGTCCCTGGAGGGAGGATTGCGCAACAAATTGGGCAATTTCAAGTGTAATAACAAGGAGCGAGATCACAACAATAAGTTTGGCAACCCTTTTAAGGAGAGAGGAATCAATATTCTGTGCAACGCTACAACCAAAAATAACATACCCCACCAATCGTACGAGCGAATAAGCAAAGCTTTCAAAATGGACAATATTGAAAAATGCGATGAATGGAACAACAAAGAGTAGTAGTAAAAGAGACAATCCTTTAAGAGATCTCTTTCCACTAGCATTTCTTATAAGAAATAAGAAAGCAAGAGGAATAAGAAAAATGTCTGAGAAATAAAATATGGGAGAAAGATAATCGACTCGAATTCCGCTAACAAAAGCCCACGATGGCCAAAAATGATATCCGAGTTGAATGGGAATTGATCCTACGAGCAGAATGAGAAGAATCTGCTCTATACGTCTCACTTTTTGGTGACGACTAACTCTCGATCACGACCCTCACCGATCGATTCTGTTGAAAGACTTTGGTCTTCTGATAAATACATGTGAATTACTCGTCTCTCCCAAGGCTTTAGTCCTCGAAGGCTCTTTCTCGCGCCCGTTTCAAGCACTTCCTGTCTTATCTTTTCTGCTAAATTCTCAAGATATTCTTCTCTTTCTTCTCGGTATCCACCAACCTCCACAAGAATTCGCACAAACGATCCTTCTTTTAGTGAAACCATCTGAGTAAGGATGTATTCTAACGAGGAGAGGGTATTTCCATGTTTTCCGATCAGAAGCGCGTTTTCTTCAGTTGAGATTGCAACCTTATAAAGGTCGTCCTCTTTTTCGACCGCAACCGTTGCCGGCATATCTATCATTTCAAAAAGTTTTTCTGCAATTTCTTGAATTGTTTTTTCCATATCTATTTTCTAATCTTTTGTATGACCGGGAGCATCCCTCCCCAGCCTGCAATTCGATACTGGTGAAGTATACCAAAAAGTGTAAAGGTATTCCAGTAGAGTGAGAGCCCGACGGGAAGCGAAAAGGAGAAAAATCCGATCATGATAGGAAATATAAAAAGACTTTGTTTTTGAAACGCGGTCTGAAAATCTTCTTTTCCGTCCTTATTCTTTGCTGCAGGAGGAGGACTCGCAGGCATCATCATTTTAGAAAGAATAAATTGTGTAGCAGCAGTAATAACAGGTATCAAAACCAGGTAGGGTGCGACTGAAAAATCTTTCGAAGGAGAGTGAGCAAGATTCAGTCCAAAAAATCCCGTATGAAGCGGTTCTGAGATTTTCATCCATTCAAAGTACGCAGATTGATTCAAATCCTTCATAACCTTCACGGAATCACTCGACACGATAGTTGATAGGACCTTGTAAAGACTCCATAGGATTGGGAGCTGGATCAGAAGCGGGAGACACCCTGCTGCGGGGTTTACTCCGTGCTCTTTATAAAGCTTCATCATCTCTTCTTGTTGTTTTTTTCTGTCTTCCTTGTGCTTTTCTTTGATAGATGATAAATGGGGTGCAATTTCTTGCATTGTCTTGGCTGATTTCATCTGCTTTGACATGACAGGATATAACACAAGTCGAATAATGAGGGTGAGAAGAATTATCGCGAATCCCAGAGCAAAAGGCACCCCCAGATTGTTAAGCACGACATATAATCCAAGCCCGACGTTGGTTATCGGTTGAAGAAGTAATAGATGAAAAATGTCTCCCATAATCACTTATTGTAACAGAGAATTCAATGTTTCAGTTATTGATTTATCGAGTTCTGGTCGCGGTGCGATAAAAGCGTTTTTTTTAACAAAAAGAACAATAGAATAGGGAGCATTTTTATGATGGAAAAGTTTTTCAGATAATATTCGTTTCATTCTATTTCTGTCCGTTGCTTTTTTACTCGCTTTTTTGCTGATAACAATCGCTCCCTTTAAATCAGACTCAATTTTCTGATACCGAATCGTAATAAATGGAGTTTGAATAACTCTTTTTGGAACCGATCCTTTAAATGAAAATCTGTTCGCCCTGGGAAGCATTATGCGAGTTTGTTTCGCCCCTTTGCACGTCTTCGTGTCAAAGTTTTTCTACCGGAACTGGATTCTGTTCTTTTCAAAAACCCCTGAGAACGTGCCTTTTTTAGTTTTTTGATCTTTGTTATTCGTTCAGACATTCTTGAATGATATCAAATATGATCACAATTCACAAGATCAAATAATATCTTTTGCGCTATAACGATCACGAATAGGCTTCGAGGAGGAATCGTTCATTCTGAATTATATCAAAATAAATCCTATAATATATCTCGCTCATGTGTTCATTCGCTTGTTTCAATACAATTATCTGGAGAGGATATTTCCTATAGTATAAAACGCTTTAAAAAGAGAACTGTAGATCTTAATCCGGGACGCGGGAAATTGTACAATTTCTCCTCCAAATTTTTTCTTAAATTCTGTATACCCCTTCCATTTACTATTTTCAGAAGGATACCGTGGATCATAAATTGATTCAAAATCAAAATAGAATACTCCCTTTTTCTTTGCAAGTCTAATAGCCTCCCAAGCAAGAAGATAGTTTGCCTGTAACTCGTATCCTCGTTTCGAATTTCCGGGGTGAAAATAAATCATTGTTTTATCACAAAACCCGACCCATAAAGCAGCGATCGGGGTCGTACGGTTATTCTCGTAAGCAAAAAGTATTGATGAGTTTTGGCGGAATGCATTCATTTTTGCAAAGATTTCATCCCCACCGGGTACATAGAATTTTTTTATTTTCCCTAAAGCGGTATACAGAGCGTAAAACGATTTCATTGCCGATTCACCGTCTTTATTTTTTAAATCAATTACTTTTACATCAAGGCTCTTGGAGGCTTTTTTAATATTACGCCGTGCATTTTGAGAAAATGAGCGAAGAAGAGTATCCTCGCTGGGTCTAATATCAATTTTAATTGTTGAGGAATGAACATATCTCATTTTTGAAACAGAATACCCGTGAGCCCTATATTCTTTTTCGTTGAAGCCTGTTACATCAGGCTCAATAATAACAACCGTCGCATTGTATTTTTTGACAATTTCTTCTATCTGCTCGAAAGGAATCGGCCCTTTCGGATGCTGGATTTTTACCATCGTTCCAATAATGGGAATGATCTTAATGAACGCGTAAATTGTGTGTCCAGAGGGGGATGTAAATACTTCCGCTTTCCAATGGAGGTGTTCTAAAAATGTTCCCCATTCTGGGGTTTGACGAGCGTCCGTTGTCTCAAAAATAAAATCTTTCATGAAATTATTGTAAACCAGGAAACAATTATCCACTTGCACAAAATGACACATTTTCGCTATGCTTGATATATGATCCGAGTTGTAATTAACGGGTATGGTCGTATCGGAAGGGTAGCCCACCGAATTATTATTGAGCGTTTTCGTGATGAGGTGGAAGTGGTCGGAATCAATGCCGGGTCCAGCTCCGACCTGAACGGTTGGATGTTCTTACTCAAATACGATTCCGTATACAGAACTCTCCCGAATCGATTTGAAACAAAAGCCCCCGAGGAGATGCCGTGTCCCATTACAACGGAAGCAGGGTTTTTGGGATCGATCCTCGTTGACGGTCAACCGATTCCTATCTTTTCGGAAAAAGATAACAAGAAATATCCGTGGGCGGCTCTGAATGTCGATGTAGTTATCGAGTCTACAGGTGTATTTACCACCGAAGAAAAAATGCAACTCCATATCGACGCCGGTGCCAGAGCGGCGATTCTTTCGGCCCCATTTAAAGGCGAATCGGGACCAACGAAAGTGCTGGGAGTGAATATGACTGATGAGAACAAAGGCGAGATGACCCCGATTGTATCAAATGCATCATGTACGACAAATTGCATAACCCCGGTGGCGCAAGTTATCCAACATACCTTTGGAGTAGAGAAGGCTATGATGTCCACAATTCACGGGTACACCTCTGACCAGCGCCTTCAGGATGGTGGACACGATGACTACAGACGGGCACGGGCAGCGGCTTTGAATATCATCCCCACTTCAACAGGCGCGGCAAAGGCTGCTCACCTGGTAGTCCCTGAGTTGAAGGGGATCTTTGAAGGAGTGGCATTTCGGGTTCCTGTTCCTGTCGGCTCCTTGTCCGATTTTACTTTCGTGTTAAAGCGCGATGTGACAGTTGATGAAGTTAACCAAGCGCTCATCGAAGCGAGCCAAAGTCCCCGCTACAAAGGAATTTTAGAAGTGACCCATGACCCTGTTGTTTCAAGTGATATAATCGGTAGGTCTGTTTCATCTCTTGTAGACTTATCTTTGACCCAAGTGGTCGGAGGCAATCTCGTCAAAGTGGTTGCATGGTACGACAACGAATTCGGATATGCATCGCGTCTTGTTGAACAAACCATTCAAGTAGGCAGAAACATTCAAGGCAGATAATCTCCATGTCGAGTATTTACGAATCAAACACTGTCCGTATCGTTACTGTTTCGGGGCGAATAGCCTCCGGTTCAACTACGCTTGCAAAAAGGCTTTCACAAGAACTTGGGTGGGAACACATCGAGGGAGGACAAATATTTTGGGAGGCCATCCGTCAGAGAATGTCGCTCAACCCGAAAGACACAAATCTCAGACCCGATGAAGAAGATGTCTTGTTTGACAAACATCTGGCTGAAACCTTGCAAAATGAATCCAAACTTATTCTTGAAGCAAAACTCGCCGGATTCAACGCTCAAGGAATAACAGGCGTTTTTAAAATTTTGGTTATT
>CAZBEA010000001.1:0-14859 GCA_964490835.1 uncultured Gammaproteobacteria bacterium | reverse complement strand
GGATGATAACGGTGAAGATCAAACACAAATTCGAATTGATAGACTTGCCAACAGAGATCACCATCCGGTGAAAGAAGCAAAAGAAGAGGTTTTGGAAAGAGAAAAAAACGACCTGGAAAAATGGAGAAAACTATACGCACATGATGACCCGAACTGGACGTATTATGACAGAAACTATTACGATCTTGTAATCAACACGTATCGGCTCGGTGAGGAGGAAGCTTTTCAAACTGCACTAACCGAATTTAAAAAATTCGAACAGGAGCAGCACTAGGAGAAGGAGCAAATCCACACGAAACTGTGTTCTCGGTTCCCGGGACAAAGTATCTCTCACGCCCATTACACCATTTTCTCACCAATCCGGCCGGCGGGGTTGCAACATCGGGAGATGGAAATTCCTCAAGCATAAATCGGGTCAATTCATTCCAAATCGGTGCAGCGCCGGTAATTCCCGAAACCAAATTTTGACTCATCGGAGAATTATCATTATTCCCTACCCACGTTGCTATGACAAAATCATGGGTAAACCCAACCGTCCAATTGTCACGTTTATTATCTGTTGTACCGGTCTTCACGCTAACTCTGGACCCTGGAATCGAAAGTGGGGAATTCTGACCAAAAGCAGCACTTCTGGCTTTATTATCGGAAAGAATATCCTCGATAATAAATGCTACCTTCTCATCAACGACAGCCTCCTGAATGGTGTTATTTTGATAGATTTTATTTCCATAGGCATCCTGAACTTCAAGAATAGGATTGAGCTCCTTCTTCTTTCCATTATTTGCAATCGTACCGTACGCCACGGCCAGATCCGTCATGCGGGTTTCACCACCTCCAAGGGTTATTGAAAGCCCGTACGGACGTCGTGGATCCCAAGATGCAATTCCCATTTTCTTCCCATAATTAACAAGGTTTTTAACGGTGAGTTCCTGAGCAAGTCTGACGGCTGGCGTGTTATACGAATTTGCGAATGCCTCCCGAAGCGGGACCTTTCCCCGGTATCCTCCCCCATAGTTGACCGGCGCGTATATCTCACCCGAGGGCGTTCGGATTGCAAGTGGAGCATCATCAATAAGCGTTGCCTCGGTTTTACCATTTGAAAGTGCGAGTGTGTAGGTGATAAGTTTTATCGTGGATCCGGGCTGACGAAGCGCTGTTGTTAAATTTACATTCCCTCCATTGTCACGATCGAAATAATCCCGAGACCCCACCATTGCAAGAATTTCCCCTGTCGATGGCTTGGTGATCAGAGCAGCACCGTTTGAAATAAGAAGCTCACTTGATTCATCGACGCTTTCTCTTACTACTTCCTCAGCATATTCCTGAACTGATAAGTCCAGCGATGTTTTTACTTGCAACCCGCCTCGCTCCACTTCTGAAAGACCGTATTTTTGAATGAGAAGGTCTCTTACGTACATAACAAAATGTGGTGCTTTAATCGGAGTAGTCGCCTCTTCAAAAATAAGCTCCTCCCCAAGCGCATCTTCTGCCATACTGCGCGTAATAAATCCGTCACGAACCATAGCATCCAAGACTTCTTTCTGACGTTTTTTTCCAAGTTCCGGAGTTTGTCCGAATGGAGAATAAATACTCGGAGCACGAGGAAGACCGGCAAGATAAGCAGACTCTGCAAGAGTTAAATCCGAAACACTCTTCCCAAAATATATTTTACTCGCAGCCTCGGCTCCCCAGGCGGTTCCCCCATACGGAACATAGTTAAAATAAAGCTCTAAAATTTTGTCCTTTGAATATCTTCTCTCTGTCCAAAACGCAACGACCACCTCTTTCACTTTTCTGCTCAGCTTGGGCTCCGAAGTGAGAAGGGCCGACTTGATAAGTTGTTGCGTAATGGTTGATCCACCCTGGAGTTCTTTATTTTTTATATTTGAAACGAATGCGCGAGTGATTCCTCTAAGATCAAAACCCGGATGGTTGTAAAAATTTTTATCCTCAATAGAAATGGTTGCCTGTTGCAAGTGGGCCGGTATTTGATCAAGCGTTACAAGAGTCCGGTTCTGATTCACATAAATCTCGTAGAGAAGCGTGTTATTTCTGTCGTAGATTTTTGTTGTTTTGGGGATAAAATCCTGTGAAAGGCGGTTCGGATTTGGGAGATCCGACAAAAATACTAAAAATACCCCCGGAATAAATAGTAGAAGCGAAGAGAGTATTACACCGATGGTTACATATTTAAATTTATAAAAAAACGTTGGCCTATACGCGGTCTTTTTTATTTTTTTCTTTGCTATTTTTTTCTTTTTTGAACGAGTTACCGAATGGATTATTTCCCTGGTAATTGTGATTGGAAATAACAGCAATGATGTGAGGATTGAGATCGTTCTTTTAAGAAATCTTCGGGTTCGTTGTTTGTATCTTTTTTTTCGGTCGACAAGATGAAATGTATCTTTTCTTCGGGTTGAGGAGCTTTTTCCCCTGCGTCCCAGCAACACTTCGGGCAGGAGCTTCACAACCCACACGACACCTTCCCCTAATTTAATAAGCCCATAGAACACGATTAACAGCGCGTACGTTATTATGCTCATACAAACACTCAGGCAGGGAGATTAGCCTCGATTATATCAGAAGCGTGGGTAAAAAAGAATATCTGTTTTGCCCTATAGTCGTTTTTGCTCTATTTGGTTGATTTTTGTTGTACAATTGATTTATTCATGAAAGCATTAGTAGTAGGATCGAGTATCGTCGATGTTCTGTTATATCTTGATGATCCATCAAAAATTGCGATTAATGATTCGACTTTATCTTTTAAATTAGGAGATAAAATTCCCCTGTCACATACTGTTTTTGAGATCGGGGGGAATGGGGCAAACGTAGCTGTAGCGCTTCAAAATTTTGGATTAGAAACATCTTTTTATACGTATCTATCTACCGATGCACTTTCGTCATATCTTAAATCCAAGATCTTAGAGCGAGGCCTCACAATGGTTAGCCCGGAATCAAATACCGAAAAAAGTCCCGTCTCTCTTGTTCTTAACCTCCCGCAGGATCGGGTTATTCTCTCGTATCACCCAGAAGCCGAACATGCGTTCACACCTGCAATTCAGAACTCTGCATTTGATGCATTGTATCTTACCTCTATCAGTAATACATGGGAACGAGCATACGAGCAAATTCTGGAATTTGCGACAAAGAACTCTATTAAGATTGCATTTTCTCCAGGTTCCAAACAGATGGAAAATATGAACGAGACGTTCAAAAAAACTCTTCATGCCTCAACCTATCTTTTTATCAATCTCGATGAGGCCAAAACAATTCTCACGGCCTTTGATCACCATCCGGAATCGATAAAAGACATCCTGCATATGCTTCTTACGCTTGGGCCCTCTGTTGTCTCGGTAACAGACGGGAAAAACGGCGCGTATTCACTTACTCGCGATACCGACGCGCTCTTCCTTCCGCCGTTTGGCGAAGGAGGGGGAGAAAAAACCGGAGCAGGAGACTCGTACGCTTCTGCTTTCTTGGCCGCAATCCTGAATGGAGAGTCGGTTCACAATGCTATGCGGTGGGGAGCGATGAACGCACATTTTGTTATGCAGATACCAGGAGCACAAAACGGCTTGCTTAATAGAGACGAAACACGTACACTGTGTGATGAAAACGATTCATTTCAGCCAAAACCATTAGAATGACCCTACACGAACTTCATCAAAAAGCATTGCACGAAAAATGGGCAGTTCCACATTTTAATTTCTCAAGTCTTGCGCAACTCAATGGAATCGTCGATGCGGCCAAAAAACTCAATGCGCCAATTCTCGTGGGAACCTCCGAGGGAGAACGCAAACATGTCGGGCTCAAACAAGCAGTTGCTCTCGTGCGTAGTTTCCGAGACGAAGGACTTCATATATTTTTAAATGCGGATCACACAAAAAGTGTCGAAGCAGCAATCGCTGCCTTTGATGCCGGCTACGATTCAATTCATATCGATCTATCAAAACAACCATTTGACGAGAACATCGAAGGCACAAAGAGGGTAGTAGATTATGTTAAAAGTAAAAATCCAGAAGTCGAGGTCGAGGCAGAACTCGGATATTTGGTCACCGACTCTTCAAAAATATACAACGAAGTTATCGAAATTCCTGAAGAGTCCTATACAAAAGTCGATGAGGCGGTACAATTCGTCGAGGCAACGCACATCGATCGGTTTGCCCCGGCCGTTGGGAACATGCATGGAATCGCGCTCAACGATAAAATTATACGATTTGAACTCATCGAAGAGCTTCGCGCCGCGCTCCCACAAGACTTAACATTCACAATTCACGGCGGCTCAGGGATTCATGACGAAGATATCAGAAGAATGGTTCAAATGGGGTTTAATAATTCGCATATCTCCACCGAGCTTCGACAGGCGTACACAACGTCATTAAGAAAAGCTCTGTCCGACAATCCCGATGAGCTTTCACCACAAGTCTATGAATTACCCGCTCGAGAGGCAGCTGCGGCTCTTGCTGAAGAGAAAATGCGACTGTATAACACGGTGAATGTATTATAGATATGACTATATATCTTGGCACGGACCACGCAGGTTTTGAATTGAAGGAAAAAGTAAAAACTTTTTTGAGCGCCAAAGGATATCGCGTGGAAGACTGCGGTGCTTTTTCATATTCCGAACACGATGACTACCCTGACACAATTAGTCCTGCAGTAGACAATGTGTCAAAAAATCCGCAAGATTTAGGAATTATTTTTGGAAGCTCCGGGCAAGGCGAGGCAATCGTCGCCAATAAATACCCAAACGTCCGAGCTGTTGTGTTTTACGGTCCATACACCCCTCAATCATCAATCGATGTTACCGGGCAAACAAGCACCGATCCTTTTGAAATCGTAAAACTTACCAGGGTACACAATAATGCAAACATCCTCTCGGTCGGCGCACATATTACAAATCCCGAGGACGCACTCAAGGCTATCGAGCTTTTTATACAAACTCCATTTTCGAATGAAGAGCGACACACAAGAAGGGTACAAAAAATCAGAGACCTTGAAAAACATGTATGAAGTGATCCCCGGAGTGCTTGAGCACGATTGGCATGCAATCGAAAAAAGGCTTTCAACCATTTCGACTTTTGCAAAATCTGCTCATATCGATTTTATTGACGGCACATTTGCCGATAACAAAACGTATCTTGATCCCGCCCCATTTAAAAGATACGCATCAAAACTTCTTTTAGAGGCACATCTTATGGTTGTAAATCCGATTCAGTATGTCGACCCTCTTGCAAAAGCAGGATTCAGACGATTTATCGGACACGTCGAAAGGATGCCGAGCCAAGGCGATTTTATCGACCGAGCAAAAAAACATGGGGAGGCCGGACTTGCTCTTGATGGACCAACGTCAATAAATAGTCTCCATTTAGGCCTTGATTATCTTGATTGCCTTCTTGTTTTTACGGCAAACCATGTGGGGGAATCAGGACAAACATTTGACCCACAACGGCTTGACCGGGTAAAAGAACTTAGAGCTCAAACAGGTATCCCAATCGAGGTTGACGGGGGGATTAATGACAAAACAATTTTTGAGGCAAAAAAAGCAGGCGCAACGAGATTTGTTAGTACCGGTTTCATCTCATTTTCCAAAGACCCAAGCGCCGCATACAATAATCTTGTCTCCCGAATATAAAAGTGCGGGCACCGGGGATTAGAACCCCGGCACCCGCGTGTCTCCGGATCCCTAGGGACCGGGAGGAACGTCTTGGATCCAGAACAGACCCTCATAGAGCCAGGGATTTGCCATGGCTCCGTTCTTGACATAGATCCTCAGCGTGATCGGATAGGTCTGTCCTTCGTGCGGGAAGGTGAATGACCATGAACCCGAAACTGCCGGGAGTGTCGTTCCGGTACCCTGCATGACCCCATTGATAGGATCCGGGCACCCTGCAAGCCAGTAAGCCGAGATGCACCCTCCCGATTGCTCGGAGGAGACATACTCGACAGCTATCCACTCGATCGGCGTTGGCGAGGTAAACGACACGTTGACGGTAATGTTTCCACCCTGGCATCCGTTGAACGGATTGATCGTTCCCGCAGTCATTACGGGACCGCCAGGCGACTGGAACGTCTTCCCAACTGCCCAATCAATCGTCCGCTCGCCGGTCGTCTCACACGCGGGTTGCGTCTGAGTTGGTGTAGCGGTATTGGTGGGAGTCGGGGTGAATGTCGACGTCGGTGTGGGCGTGTTCGTCGATGTGGGCGTGAATGTTGCCGTCGGCGACACTGTTGTTGCAGTCGCTGTTGCGCTTGCCGTGGCTGTCACACTCGGTGTCGGAGTCGCGGTAGGCGTTGGGGTTGCCGTGGCTGTGGGACTTACTGTCCCTGTCGGCGTCGAAGTCACCGGAGTGTTTGTTCGAGTTGGACTCGAAGTTACACTCAAAGTCGGTGTATTCGTCGCGGTCGGCAACGGTGACCTTGTCGCTGTCGGACTCGACACGACTGTTGGTGTTGGAGACGGATTCACCCTGCCGACGGCAGAGTCTGCAGCAAGCCCCGGAGCAAATACCTTGAAGGGCAAGCCCGGACTAGCCATCTGCAGTGACTGAGCTACCACCTGAGCACCCGACGAATTCATCGTCTGATTCTCCGGAATAGCGCCGATGTTGGCGAAGAGCACAGAGCGATCTGTGTCTGCAGCCGAGTTTGACGCGCTGAGAGCGGTCGCGGTTATCCCAAGGGACAATCCCGCCACACTCAGCACAAGGATGATAAGACGCCTGTGCACAAACAGCCTCCATGCTGTGGGTTTGAACGTGGACCAAAGACTTAACGAGCAATAATTCTCCTTTCACGCGCGCAAAAAGATGTGCGTGATGATGATTATGTGGGAAAGTATACTATATCCTATAACAAATTCCTAGAGGAGATCGTGGGCTATTTTTCCAATGGTAATTTTGGCATCTTGTTCGTCTTTTATTCCTGAGGACAAAACGACAATGATAAAAGGTCGCTCTCCGTCATCGACGATCCCTCCGTCGTGAATCATAGCAACCGCATCTGCAGACTTGTGGTATACCGTTGCTTTTTCTTTTGCAAAAAGCGCGAGTCTATCCTCAAAATCTGTTTCGGTCATATACCCGAGCATTTCCCCGGTAAGGGCAGGGGTGGAAATTTTGTTGTCATACAGGAGTCTGAAGAAAACACCGACGTCGTGCGCTGAGGTCCTATTTTTTTCGATATCCGTTGCGTCAAGTCCTAAATCATTTACAAATCTCTGGATATTTACCCGATCAATTCTTGCAGCCAAGACAAACGCTGCGGTATTATCGGACTGGCGAAGTGCAAGTTCGGAAAGCTTTTTAAGCGTATACGCCTTCCCTTCACCGTCGTATCTGAGTGACCCTGTTCCATAATCTTGAATATCTTCTTTTTGGATCGTGATCGTCTCTTCCAAATCAATCCGCTCTTTCCCGGCCAAATAATATAAATAACCGATGATGTAAATTTTATTGAGAGACGCAGCGGTCAAAACTTTATTCTCATCGATTCCAAACGATTGACTGGAAGTTATATCTTGATAATACACGCTAAAATCTCCCTCTCGCTCGGCAAGAATTGTGTTGACTGATTCTTTTTTATCATTCAGGTCAAATTTTTCCTCTCCACCACCAAAGGCTGGCAGAAAAGTCAGGTTTCGCCCGATAAAAAGAAGAAGTACAGAATAGATAATAAGAATAATAATCCGTTGTTTGATCATGCTAAAGTCTTCTCATCAAACGAGCGTGGACGGTAGGCGAGTGCTTCAAGAATATGCTTTTTTTCAACTTCGCTACTTCCATCCAGATCGGCAATTGTCTGTCCTATTTTAACAACTTTATAATACGAACGCGCTGAAAGCGCAAGCCTGATCACTGCGACTTTTATAATTTTTTCCGCTTCCTCAGTGAAGACAACGGTATCCCTGACCTGCCTCGAAGACATTTCAGAATTCGTAAAAATTCCAAGGCCCTCAAGTCTTTTTGTCTGAATTTTTCGTGCCTTTTCAACTCTTTTTCGAATAACAGAAGAGCTCTCGGGCAAAGATGTATCTTTCAGGGTTAACTTTTCGACGTCAACAGCGGGCATCTGAACATGGATATCGATTCTATCAAGAAGCGGACCGGAGATTCTTTTTTGATATCGCAAGATTTGCGACTGGTTACAAATGCATCTTTTTTTGGGATCATCAAGATATCCACACGGGCACGGATTGGCAGCTGCAACGAGCATAAATTTACACGGAAAAACAACCCTGTCACGAGCCCGAGATATAACAACCTTTCCATCTTCCAAAGGTTGACGAAGCGCTTCAAGAACATGACGCGGAAATTCAGGAAATTCATCCAAGAACAATATTCCCCTATGCGCAAGAGAGATCTCGCCCGGTTTGGGGTGCGCAGAGCCCCCGATAAGCCCGATATGAGACGTTGTATGGTGGGGATTTCTGAACGGCCGAGTAGTAATCATCGCGCGCGATCCCAACAGATCTGAAATGCTATAAATTTTTGTTACTTCTAAAGCCTCTTCCAATTCAAGAGTAGGAAGGAGTGAGGGGACAGTCTTGGCAATAAGCGTTTTTCCCGCACCAGGTGGACCGTTGAGTAAAATATTATGTCCGCCCGCGACTGCAACTTCTACTGCTCGTTTGACAAATTCTTGTCCCCGTATATCGCTCATATCGGATTCGTAACCTTCGTCATTCTGAAACGTCTCGTACGGCAGGTGGGGAAAAGGGGTAATTAATTTTTCACCCGACAGGTGGTAAAGAATTTCTTTGAGGGTTCGGGCGGGATAAATTTTTATCCCATCAACAATTGAAGCTTCTCTGGCATTTGTCTCAGGTATAAAAATTGCTTTAATCCCGTTGTTTTTTGCAAAAAGAGCCATTGGCAGGACTCCTTTTGTGTGTCGCAATTCTCCATTTAATGAGAGCTCTCCCAAAAACATTATTCCTTCTACGTCGGATTTTACTTGTTCTGTTGCCAAAAGAATTGCAATCGCAATCGGTACATCAAAAAAAGACCCTTCCTTCGGCAGGTCCCCCGGTGCAAGGTTCACCGTAATTCTTTGAGCCGGCAGGTCTGCTCCGGTATTTTTTATTGCAGAACGTACTCGTTCGCGCGACTCTTCAACCGCCTTGTCGGGAAGGCCAACTATTGAAAAAGATGGCAAACCATTTGATATATCCGCCTCAACTTCGACCTGAATCCCATCAAGTCCGGAAACACTTGAAGATAGCACTTTTGCAAACATGTATTTAGTATATGACTTGAAAGAATTACTTTGGTATACCCAATAAGCCCATATGTTAGAATAGGCTCACTATGAATGACGTCGATAAAATCAAATCAAGACTGGATATAGCTGATTTCATCCGTGAATTTATCGAAGTTAAAAAAGCAGGGCGCAACTTCAAAGCAAATTGCCCGTTCCATTCTGAAAAATCCCCATCATTTTATATTTCTCCTGAGCGTCAAATCTGGCATTGCTTTGGCTGTGGGAAGGGCGGGGATGTTTTTTCATTTCTCATGGAATATGATAAGCTCACCTTTTCAGAATCTTTAGAATACTTTGCCAAAAGACTTGGAATAACACTCACCCGTGACCCACACAAGACCGATCAGGAGAAGAAAAAAGACAAGATTTATTCTTTAAATCAACTCGCCGCCCAATATTACCATTACCTTCTAACTTCTCACAAGGTAGGCAACACTGCGTTGAAATATCTTGAGGACCGAGGCATGAACCCGGGTCTCATCGACTCTTTTCAAATTGGATATGCCCCGGCCTCGGAAGATGGACTCGCAAATTTTTTAATACGAAAGAAAAAATATACCCCACAAGACCTTCTCGCAGCGGGTCTTGTGTTCCAAAAAGGTCGCACGGTCTCTGATTTTTTCAAACATCGGGTTATTTTTCCGATTCACGATCACCAGGGGAATATCATAGCCTTTTCCGGACGGTCACTTGACGAATCTCTTCCAAAATACATCAACACGAAAGAAACAGACATTTACAAAAAACGCCAAAGTCTTTTCGGAATTTACCAGGCAAAAGAAGCGATAAAGAAAGAGGGAAGGGTCATAATTGTCGAGGGTGAATTTGATGTGATAAGCAGCCACAAAGAGGGCATCGATCATGTGGTCGCAGTGAAAGGAACAGCGCTCACCGAAGAACAATTAACACTTCTCAAACGCTACACTCAAAAAATTCTTTTTTGTTTTGATACCGATGCTGCCGGAATTGAGGCTCAAAAACGCTCGATCATGATGATCGATAGACTCGGACTCTCAGGGCACGTCGTCGAACTCCCATCGGGTAAAGACCCCGACGAATTACTTCGGACAAGTCCCGCAGAATTTAAAAAGGCCCTAAAAAATACAATTCCCGTGTATGACTTTGTTATTCAGCACGCTCACAAGACCTTTGAAACCGATACTCCCGAGGGAAAGCGGGAATTCTTAAAAGATACGCTGCCACTGCTTTCAACGATTGAGAATGAGGTCGTAAAAGAACATTATTTGAAGGCAGTTGCGACGCTTCTTAATAGCTCGTATGAGGCTATCGAAAAAGAGTCTCGAAAAGTCAAAGTCATCACACCCGTAAAAGCTCAAGAAGATGTCCCTGTAATGAGAAAAGTTGAGCTCGATGAATACCTTCTTGCTCTTATTTTCCAATCTAAAAAACCCCTTAAAACCTTTGGAATAATTCGCGAACAGATAGTACAAATCCCGTTTGAAAACACCACAATCAAAAAAATTCTGGAAGAATTTGCCAAATTCAGCGATCAAAATAACGAATTTGATTCTAAATTATTTGAATCGCACCTTCCTCCCCAACTTGTTGATACATATAACAAATCATTTATCCTCCCGCTTCCGTCATTTGCAGAGGATGATGAATTCATCAAAGATGCCAAGATTACGACCGTGAAGCTTGAGCGAGCAGAGATTAAAAAAAGAATTAAGACAATTTCCGAACAGCTACAAGAGGCTGAAGAAAATAATGACGAGCAGAAATTGGAAAAACTCCAAACAGAATTTACCACACTCGCTTCTCGGCTGAAAGAGTAGCTCTACAATATCACCTATAGTTTCTCTTGATTCATATTTAAAAAAGGGGTACAATACTTCCATGACAAAGGTGAACCCGAAAAGTGAGCGGGCTGATAATTTATTGGCGACGGCGAAAAAAAGAGGATACATATCCCAGGAAGAAATACTCGAGGCATTCCAGCGTCCTGAAAACCACATCCAGGAACTAGACTATCTATACGATCAACTCTTAAAGAAAAATATTGATATTTTTGAGACTGTTGAAGAAGAGCAGGAATCGCAAAAATCGATCGAGGATCTTGAGAAAGAGCTCGAAGCACTCAACATCATCCAGGGTGGAGCTGTGACAGACCCTGTTCGAATGTATTTAAAAGAGATTGGAAGAATTCCACTTCTTACGTTTGAGGAGGAAGTCAATCTTGCAAAGCGCCTCGAGGGCGGTGACGAGTCTGCCCGACAAAAGTTGGTTGAATCCAATCTTCGGCTTGTTGTATCGATTGCGAAAAAATATGTAGGACGCGGAATGACGCTTCTTGATCTTATTCAAGAAGGAAACCAGGGACTTATTCGAGCGGTTGAGAAATACGACTGGAAAAAAGGTTTTAAGTTCTCAACATACGCGACATGGTGGATAAGACAGGCTATTACTCGTGCGATTGCAGACCAAGCAAGAACTATTAGAATTCCTGTTCATATGGTTGAAAACATCAACCGTTTTATGAGGGTTCAGAGAAAGCTCATGCAGGAATTAGGGCGTCAACCGACCCCCGAGGAAATAGCAGAAATCCTTGAAATCGAGCCTGAAAAAGCCCGCGAAATTATTAAAATCTCACAACAACCGGCATCGCTTGACACTCCTGTCGGAGACGAAGAAGACTCATACCTGGGGGACTTTATTTATGACGTTACCGCCCCAACTCTTTTTGATACGGCCTCACGCGGACTTTTGAAGGAACAACTTAATACCGTTCTCTCAACACTTTCAGATCGAGAAAGAAGAGTCCTTGAAGAGCGATTTGGGCTCAGAGACGGCAAACCAAAAACACTTGAAGAGGTAGGGCGCATGTTCGTAGTTACAAGAGAGCGTATTCGACAAATCGAGGCAAAGGCGCTTCGTAAACTTCGTCATCCTTCACGAGGAAATAAGCTAAGAGATTACTTAGAATAATTATTTACCCAGTCGTTTTTCTACTCCTTCGGCTATCCACGAATCAAAAATAATTCCCGGCAAACCTGGCTCCATTGAGGTGTTGTCCGGACGACCCAATGCTTCGGAAAAATCAGACCTGAGTCCTTTAATTCCTTCTTGTTCACCGGAAGTTGAAAGGACAAATATTGAAAGTTGATTTACCGGTATCCGCGAGCGGCTAAAAATAAAGTGGGCTCCATTTTCGTCGCCTTCCCAGGCCTCATCGCCCACAGGCTCCCTGCCCAAAGGGAGCTTTGGGAGAGTTGAAGCCTGATCTCTTATTCGTTCCTTATCCATTTCACGGCATTATAACACTTTCAGGCTGGATTTCTTAAATTTCTCTTGGTACAATAGCCTGTACGCAATCATTCCGTGATAGCTCAATGGTAGAGCAGGTCGCTGTTAACGACAAGGTTCTAGGTTCGAGTCCTAGTCGCGGAGCATTAGACGCCTTAATATAACCTGCCTATTTGGCAGGTTTTATGTTAGAAAATCTAAAAATATTTGGAATCAATATCAAAGAGTATTTATTTGATATTATCCTGTTGGCTATTGTCGGAATATTAACCAACTACATCTTTTACCTCATCGAAGCCCCTCTTCACAATAGTCTTCCCCTCGGCTTACCCAATAATTATGATATTTTCCCGCTGACGTCTGCCTTTTTAAAAATTGCTGTCTGGATAATTGCATTTTTGCTGATCCGCTCCATTTTTAATACCAGAATAAAAGATTGGCTATCAACGTTCTATCCATATAATTACGAGTTTGATATGGGGAAAAACAAATTAGATGACGAGAGATTTTGTAAAGAATGGATTTTCCAAGGAAACACACAACCTTTAAACGGCGGGCTACTTGTTTCGAATTCAAACTCGGGATGTCTGATTAAATCAAGGGTAAATTTCGGAAGACCTATTATCAAGGGCGCCTGGAAACATTTTACTGCCAACATTGATCTTGAGTTCCCTCCTCAAACCAAACCAATTAACCCTCCAGGACCTCATAATCCCAAGATTAAAACTGGCGCGCAATATGCGTTTGAAGATTATTTAGGAATAATATTCCGTGCACAAAGCTTTGATGATTACTTGATGTTAGAAATTACAAGGATTGATGATAATTTGGTTATTCGGCCTCATTTAAGAATCGGTGGAAACTGGGATGCTCCTATATTAAATGTTGATGTGAACAGTCTTCCGTTAACATCACAGAATATCGCTTTAAATATTGTAGTCAGAGAAAAAGTAGTTTTAGTATCGTTAGGTAAAAACACAATCAAATGGCTGCTACCTACCAACGCAGAGACAAATCTGATTCAGCATTCAAGTAACAATACCGAAAGTAACGGTTTAATAAAAATTAACGAGAGTCGCCCCAAATATTTAATCGCAGATGCCTACTTTAGAAATAGAGCAGGGATGTTCGGTTTTAGATGTTATGGGAACCAAGTTGCCTTTGTTAAGTCTCTGAGCATTTCCTCCAACTAGTAGGATTTTTATTTCCTTCCACCTTTCCCTTAATTGTCCTATCCAGCTTGGGTTTTCAAAGGCTTCGATTATCCTCTAAAAACCGTCTCTTATAGGAACTGGGTTTCCCTGCATACTGAGTTGAGGTGTGGGGAGCACAATTACTACAAACATTCACACTGTTTTGCCTGCAACAATTCTCTCTGCTCTTTAATGGTTGCCAAAAATTCGTCCTGAACACTTTTTCCAGTTGCTACCGTTTTGTCCAAATCTGAATTATGGTTATATCCTCGTCGCCTCATTTCTTTCACTTCTTCTTCATGTCGCGCATAGAGTGCGCCTAATTTTCCAATCCACCGTTTTGTTTCAGGATGATTGGCATATCCTTTTTTGCCGCTGGTTAAGATTGTCCAAATAGCATGTAATTCGCGATGTTCACCGAGCAAATGAACACGACAAAGCTCCTGAGGTGGAATATCCCAAATTCTCATCCAATAAGTATAATCGATTAGTTCGATTGACCACGAGTAATAACAATAGAAGCTCTTCATATACCATGCTTACCCATTTCTTACAGGGTTATTATCAAACAATGATAGTGTGACTACTGCCGCTATCGCGTCATGGATACTTCTATAAAAACTATTGCAATAGCCGAGGACGATCAAGGAATACTCGACATGCTCACAATGCTTCTTGAAGAGGAGAATTACCGCGTCTTACGAGCGGGGGATGTCAAAACGATTTCACAAATTGATAAAAAAATGCCTGATCTAATACTTTTGGACATTTGGATGTCCGGAATTGACGGAAGAGACGTATGCGCAAGACTTAAATCTCAAGAAAAAACCAGAAATATTCCAATAATTATTATGTCTGCGAATAAAGATACCGAAAAAATTGCAAAAGAATGTGGAGCTGACGATTTCATTACAAAGCCTTTTGATGTTGAGGATATACTTGCAATTATTCAAAAGAATTTACAAAAAAACTCACGATGAGCACCTTACCAGCTATCATTGGCTTTATTTGCACAAAAAAGGTTTTACCCTATAATCGTGCGATATGAAACGCGACCTACTAAAATTTCTTAATCCGCTTGATCGACTTGGCGCCACTCACTATTCGTTATTTTTTCCTCTAGCCGCTACCATTGCGCTCA